>NZ_CAURLX010000060.1:0-9356 GCF_963525585.1 uncultured Capnocytophaga sp.
GGAATGCCCAGTGATGCCCATTCTTCTTTGAGGCGTTTGGCACAAGCGACTAATAGCTTCGTGGCTGCACTGCTCTTTTCTTGCATTTCGGTTTCTTGATTGAAAAGGTCGAAGAGGGCAGCATCTTCTTCGTTGGGTTCTATATCTATGGTATGAGCATATTCGGCAGTGTTCCAAAGGTAGTGTTTTGCCTCTTTGCCATACTTTTGGTATTCTTGTCTTTCGCTTTCAGTACCAAAGCCTATCCTTGTGGGCAGTATGTTTTGGTAGTCAAACGATAGGTTGATGCAGTACAAAGGCTCTTTTACAGGGTATGCCTTAATGGCAGGCACTAATAGTGCATAGTAGCGTTCCGCAGCTTTTTCAGAGAGGGCTTTATAACTGATTTTCTTATCTTTCTTCTGATACCATACATAGCCGGTTCCGCTGGTAATACTATTGAGTTTTCCCAGCATATCATAGGTATAGAGAAGGGTATTATCAATGGGTTTTAGATAATAATCTAATCCCTTTTCCTCCTGACGAATGAGTTTGTCCCCCTCATAGTACATAGTCTTTTCTCTCCAAGTTTTACTATTATCGAAAGCAGAGTAAGCGGAGTGGATTGATTGTAAGAGTCCCTCCTTATAGATGAATATGTTTACACTTAAACATTCTTTCTTAACATAAGAATTAAAGTGATAATTGATAATTTGGTTTTCCTCACGGAAATAGAAGTCTTCGTAACATTCGTCTCCATATCCGATATAAGAGCGTTCTAGGATAATTTCGTCGTTGGCATTCACGCCATACAAGTATTTATCATCGGTCTTTTCAGGGGTTTCTTTTAGGATTTTACTCTTGGGAAACTTGTGTTCTTCAAAATAAAAAGGCTCTAAAGAAAAGAGTCCCACGCCTCCTGCTGCCCAAAACCAACGCACTACTTGTGCCTCTATTTGGGTTTTCAACGTTGGGTAATCCGCTTGGGCTTGTTCGTAAAGTTTTATTGCTTGTTCTCTCATAGTTTTATTTGTAAAATGATTAAAGACCACTAATTTTTTTCCAGTCTTCAAGCGCTTGTTTGTTTGCCCGATGTTCTGATAGAGGATAGATAAGATCTTCTTCCTTTAGCTTTTTAAGTCGGGTAAGGTACATTTTTTCATATTTTGCCATTAGTTTCTCATCACCCTTTTGCTTGTATATTTCTTTGAGGTAGAAAAAAGGTTCCCAATCCTTATTGGCTACAGTATATTTGCCTGCCTCTACCGCCTTAAGCAACTCTTCTTCGGCTTCGTCTATACGCCCCAAATGGAATAGCGCACCCCCTAAAGCAGTGCCATAGTAGGCTTTTCGTTTTTCATTAATCCACCCATCGCTATTTCTGTTGAGCGCTTTTTCGAGCCAAGGAATAGCTTCTTCCCATTTAGCTTGATGAAGATACATATTCCCATAATTATAGAAGATATAGTTTAAAGTAGTGTACCCATTTTCGGTTATGTATTTTAAGGCTTTAGCAGCCATTACTTCCGCTTTGTCATACTGGGCAACATCTGCCAATAAGCCAAAGTAATCCCCAAAAAACATAGCCCTATCAAAGGTATCCGAGAGTTCTGTCTCTACCTTTGGGCAGAGCGTTTCATAGATAGCCAAAGCTTCCTTATATTGGCATCTTTTTAGAGATTTGGCTGTGTCCCATTGTTTGATTATTGGACTCATTTTATTTTTAGTTTTTAATTGCCACTATTGAGATTGCTAGAAACCTATCCTAAATAAAGCATTATGCCACCGCTGGCGCGATTCAGATACTCGCACCAACGGTGAATAATTTGCTTAGACTTGGTCGTAAAGTTTCCTTGCTTGTTCTCTCATATTATGGAGAATTGCTAAGGCAAGTTTATCTTCTTCAGTTCGCCAGCAGGGGTCAGCAATAGTGCCTCTTTAGCTTTGTTTTTATCAGGATGATTGACACTCATTTTCATCTCATAGACCACTTGTATCATAGGCTCTACGATAATAGGGTTGAGTACCACATCAAAATCTCGGTTAGCAATAGGTTGGTAATACTGAGTAGTAGACTTGTTGGCTTGCACCACATTGCCTGCTCGCTTGCCTTGTAAGGATGCACTACTATAGGCTTCGTAGCTACTATATTGTTCGGTAGGGGAAATGTGGAAAAAACCATCAACAACCTTCTTTTCAGCGGAGACAAAGCTCTCCCCAAGGGTTGTTTCATAGAGCTTTTGTTTTTCAGCAAAGGCAGATTTCACCTTGTCTTTGAGTTCTTTTTTTATGGTCTCTAACTGGCTACTGTAGTAGTCCATACGTACAAGGTCATAAATCTCATTATTAGCCAGTAGAGTGATTAACTCATTGAGTCGAGAGGCTTCATTGATTTTGATATGTAAGTTTTGCTTGAGTTCAAAGCCCATAGGCACTTCATTGTAGGTGCGCTTGCTAAAGACTTTCTTCTCGGTCTCGTATTCGTACATAGGCACAAAGGAGATCATATCTACAAAAGCCTCCATATTCTTAGCCTTTAGGGCAGAGAGCACAGGCGAAAGGCGCTGACTCATTAGGGAGGTAGCCTCTTCAGCACTCTTGCCTACCTGCACCACACTGAAGATTGCCACAAAGGCATCTGCTTTGATATTAGCCAGTCCTTTGGCAGAGACTACCATTTCGTAATTGGTAGGGAAATCAACAGAAAAGTTGTTGTTATTCAAGCTATTTCTGCCTCTGTTTTGGTAATTGAGATTTCCTAAGGCTTGCCCAAAACCGAGCATTGTGCTCACAAGGGCTACGGATAAAAAGAAATGTTTCATATTATTTATTATTTAATATTTAGCGGTATGATAGCTCCTACTGAAAAGCGGAATTTGCCCGTGTCAAAAGGATAGTTGTCACTCATTTTACCCCAAGGGAATGCGTAACCTGCTTTTACGTAGAGGAAAAGAATTTGGAAACCTGCTTCGGGGGCAAAGTAATAGGGAGAGACATTCAGCTGGGGGCGCAATAGCAAGACAGGAATATCAACAAAGCCTCCACGCTCATTATCCGCTCTTATCCACGCCGATACTTGTGCTTCGGGGATAGCAATAAGTTGTTTGTTCTCTGAGCGGAAGTTACCAGCAATACCCACTGATAGTGCTATATTATTGCTGTCGTAACAATTGAAATGCAAGCCTAATTGCCCATAAGTAGACCCTTGTTTGAGGTAACTGGCATCTATTACGTATAGAAGTTCTTTAGAAGTTTGGGCTACAGCAGGGAGTATTACCCATACACATAGTAGTAAAAAGAGTTTTTTCATTATATTTCAATTTATTTTTTCAACATAAGCATATTGACCTCTTGGATAAAGAAGTTGAGGTTTTGGTTCAGTGAATGTATCACCGACTGCATTTGGTCAAACATCTCGGCACGGGTATGCAAATCTCCCGCATTATAGACGCCTCCATCGCTAAAAACTACCGCTTTCAGTGCCTTTTCTTTGTCATTGTCAAAAAGATGTCTGATCCATCTCTTTTGTGTGTTTCGCAAAACAGAACTCTCTCCTGAATTGGTAAAACGAGGTTCGTTAAGCATATACCATACAAAGGGAGGAAACTCTATGTCATTTTTCTCAGTGATAAAACAACGCAACAGATTGCGAGGGTGTAGTAGGTTTACTTTTTTCCCCTTCGGATTAAGGGTGAGAAAACTCAAGCCTGCCCCCAGCACTCCACTGCCTACAGTGACCCCTTTGTTCCAATTGTCATCGGCTATATAAGCCCCCGCCACGGCTGAGGCTGCTCCCACAAGTATGGAGGCTACCGTAAGGCGCGTAACATTCTTGTCGTTGATGTTGCTTAGGGTAGTAGCTATTTGGTCTATGCGCTCTTCTTCACAATCCAGTTCCGCAGTTACCGAATTCATTTGTGAGAAAATAGCGTTAATCTTGCTATGGATCTCTATTTTTAAGGTATTGCGTTTTAGTTGTGCCTGCTCAGAAGAATCATTGGCCAAGGCAATTAATGACAATAGAGCCTCATCGGTATCGGAGGCATAAGCAATAAGGATATTTCTGGAGGATAGTTTTCCTTCAAAAAGTTTTTTACCCAAAGCAAGCTTTGCTTCATCAATTTCTATAGGGGCTTCCTTCTCCATTTTCATTGTATAAGGCGGAGGAACACAATAGTCATCGGGAACTTTTATTTTCTTAGAAGCACAACCTATACAGAGGAATAGGAGGAGTAAAAGGAGTCGTTGGTAGCTTTTCATCATATAACAATTAATCTTCGTATTTTTCGATAAAATGAGTCACTATAAAAGCCAGCAGAAAGGCGATGCACAAGCAGAAGTCGCCAACGATTGCCAAAGGAATGAGAAGAGCGGTTCTGAGAGTGCTACCGAAAGTTTTCTGATGCTTTTCTAAAAGATGTAGGGTAATGAATACTTTTATATTCAAATTCTATTATTTAATGGGACAAATATACAAAATAATGATTAATTTTGTACATTTGTTGCCTTAGAAAACATTTGCTTATACGAGACATCAGTAGGGGCTTGTACTAAGAGTAAAAGAACTACAACCTCGCACCAGCGGAGAGAATTTCTAAAAAGACAAATATATATTTAGATACTATGAAATTTGGAATATCAATTACAATAGATGAAAAAGCAGATCATAAATCTCATTTAATCATTGCCTTATCAGAGGCTCTAAAAGAATATTTTCAAGATAAAAATTATGGGGAAGATATAAAAGATTATATTATAGGGTGTATTTGCATTTTGCCCCCTGAAGGCTTTGAAAAATTTAATAAGCCTAAAAAACCTATTTATATAGATGATAAAACCACTAAAAATAGGTTTACAGGAGAAGAGCTGAGAATGCACAAGCTTTTTATCAATGAATTTAATTTCAATGCGGATGAATATGAAGAATTTATTTCAGTATCAGATGAAGAAAGTAAAAAGATATTGGAAAACAAAATCATAGAGAGTTTAGAAAATTTGGATAAACTCCCTAAAAAAGTCAAAGACTTTGATAAGAAGAGATTTAAAAATGATTTGTTAGTTTTTCTAAAGAAAGAGACTCAAATATAAACATCATATGGTAAAGAAAGTAATACTTTGTATATTAGTTATTTTTGTAGCTTGGCTATTGGCTGTTTTACTACACAATTGGGGTGTTGATTTTTATAAAAAATACTATTCTTTTAAAAGAGATTTATCTTTTGGAATAATTATTCATTTTGTATTTCTGTATTATTTCCCTGTAACTTTAGTGGGTTGTACCCTTTTATTTTTTGCTAAAAGGCAACTGATGCTTATCCCTCATTTATTCCTTATCCTTTATATTTTATATATTGGGAATTATAGGCCCTACAGAACCTTGCTTATACTTTTTTCTATTAGTATGGGGTATCTTTTATTGAGGTTTAGTTTAAAATATATTTTTGCCAGAAAGATAACTATTAATAACTAATTTTTCCCTGCCAACGCACATTGAGAGCTTGTACTGAGAAGAAAAAAATAAAACATTATGGTTTTGAACGAATTGAAAAAAGTAAAAGGTATTTATTATTTAGTAGAAGAAGGTCATTATGGGCTTAAAATGATATTGGAGTTTGAAGATACTGAATATTTATACTTTGATTCTTGTAAATTTCAAATAAAAAAGAATGAAACATTAAACCTAATAACATCTAAATGGACAAAGTTGGAGTATCCTGAGTTAGAAAAGGATGATGTTTATATAAAAGAAATAAAAGAAGATGAGGCTATAGCTTATTTCATTAGATTTTCAAATGATGATATACTGCATATTTACGAGTATGTTGATGGTTTAGAAAATTGGTTTTTAGATTTTGAAATTGTATCACCTAAAAATGAAAATTATAATGAGATAATGACCCATATGAATGAAACTTGGGTAAAAAGACTCTTATCATATTAAATATCTTTCAAATTACCATAAAAAACTATTCAGACAAAAGTTAATTGAAACCATTTCGATAGAAAATGAAAGTATTAAAGGAATTTTATTCTTGGAATCACTATATATATTTTATATTCTTTCTTGCGGTATTGGTATTTACAGTGAGTGCTTATGTTGATATAAAAAATAAAGAGGATTTTATAAAATATAACAATCCCGTTAAAGTATATATTCTTAATATTTATAGGTTTGCAAAATCATCATCTACCTGTGATGTTACATATAATAACAGCGTATATAAAGGAATTCCTTATCCAGGCAAATTAAAAGAAGGGGAATATAATGATACTATTTTTTATTATGATAAAGAAAAGGATATCCTATTTGTAGGAAAAATAGAATATAAGATTGTATATATCTTATCGTGCTTGTCTTTCTTCTTTCTACTTTTATGGATAAAAAATATACGAAGTCCTCGCTAGCACAAGTCACACTCGCTTGCAGGGATTCAACGATTTTAGCTTATACCTCCAAAACTGAAAACTATAAAGAACTAAAAGCACCGCTAGCGCAACCTTCTAGTTTGTGCTGAAAAATAAAAGAGCTGGAAGCTCTAAGAATACTAGGTACGAGCTGAAAGCTCGCACCTACATATTAAAGCTCCTATGCTAGCTATTTATGAGAGAGTGTTAGAAAGGATAGCCCTCTAGGGAAGCGATGCTCTGCTGTACCAAAGGGAGATCTTCCTGATAGGTCATTCCGAACCATTTCTCAGGGGTAGGAATCACCTCTACTGTGTAGCCCTGTGCTTGTGCGTGACTGACGATAGTAGGAATATAGAACTCTGCTTTCTCGCTGGAGGCATTCTCCTGTAAGAACTGCTCAAAGAGAGGCTCCGCTAAGGAGAATATTTCGGGAGAGAATCCCCAGAAATTCATAGAGACAGGGGTATCCATTGGGAAAATAGCTCCTGTACGTTCATCTTTTACCTCGGTGGCAGAAAGGGGAGCGAGCTTGGTATATTCCTGAATATCTATCAGGTGATTCTGAGCATCTACGTGGCAGATACCTCTTGATACGGTACCATTAGGGGAGAGGGTATTTCCTAAGGAATAGCCCGCCGAGAAGATTCGCTGTGGGTGGGCTTGACTGAGTACCTGTGCCATACGAGCAAAAGGATTACGCCCATAGAAGTCGTCAGCATTGATGATTAGGAAAGGCTCTTGTACTACGTCCTTAAGGCAGAGCATTGCGTGACCTGTTCCCCAAGGCTTCTTGCGCTGGAGGGCTGCAGGAGTCAGGGTATCCTGATGGACAAAGGAAAACTGCGTTCCTGGGAATACCTTGTGTAAGTGTTCACGGAGGATAGGTTCCATAGCTGAACGAATAATTAAAACTACGCCTGTAAAGCCGTTCTCTAGGGCATCATAGATAGCGTAATCCATTAGAATAATATCCTTATGAATAGGCACCAATTGCTTATCGGCACCGAAGCGGGAACCTAAACCCGCAGCAAGTATGGTAAGTAACATCTTATAATTTGTTAATTAAAAAACTTTCTATTGCTAAGCGATAACTATCGTAGCCAAAACCGACAATAACCCCTTTGGCTACGGGAGAGAGGTAGGAATGATGCCTGAAAGGCTCACGAGCAAAGGTATTGGAAATATGTACTTCCACCACTGGCACAGGGATACTCCTCAGGGTATCGTGTAAGGCGATAGAAGTATGGGTCAGCGCCCCTGCATTAAGAATAAAGCCGAGGGTATCTTGCTCAAAACCCTTCTGCTGGATGATATCAATGAGCGCCCCCTCCCAGTTGGACTGGAAAAGAATCAGTTCCACTGTGGGGTAGTCCTTGCGGAGTGCTTGGAAATAATCCTCAAAGGAGCCTTCTCCATAGATGGAAGGCTCACGCTTGCCTAGCAAGTTCAGGTTAGGACCATTGATAATATAGAGGTATTGCTTCATTAGTCGTTCATATAAGGAATTACCTCCTTACCTATTTCGTCCAAGACCTCATCAAGGGGACGAGAACAGAACTTAGCGATAAAGATTCCGTGGCTCACACCAATGAGCTTAAGGGTCTGGAGCAGGTCGATAAAGGCATTACGCCCCAGACGGAAGCCGAGTTCTATGTTGATAGGTTCGGCATTGGGATCTTCTACTAGGTCAATGTAAAGAGGCTGTATATAAGGCTTATCTGGGAGGTTATGCTTCTTGAGAGCATCCTTCCAGTTTTGGATAATATTTTTGGTATAAGTGAACTCCCTTGGGTAATATATCCATCCATCTCCATTGGTCGCAATCCAGTCAAGGTTGATTCCCCCAGCATGTCCGGTAACATACATAGGGATATTCTTGTTCAAGGGCTTAGGAATAAAGTCGGCTTCGCCCTGCATTTTCCCGAAAGAGGTGTCATAGTGAGGAAAGTCCTCGCTCCAGAGCTTCCTGAGGGTCTCCATCTGTCGCATAAAGTCGACACTTCTGGAAGCATAAGGCTTAGCAAAAGCGGGGTACTCGATGGCACGGTCACCGGAGGCTACCCCTAGGTGGAGGCGTCCTGGGAAAAGACAATCAATACTCGCTGCGGCTTTGGCAAAGTGAATCGGGTGCCTTAAGGGAAGGACCATACTAGCAGTACCAAGCTTAATATGCTGAGTGAGGGAGGCTATATGAGCAAGGTATACCCAAGGATCATATATTTGTCCTACATCGCGAAAATTAGGGTCAAAAAGAGGTACATCGCGCACCCAGAGAGTGTGAAAACCTAGGGCTTCTGCCTGTTGAGCAAGAGCAATCTGGGCGTGCTTATCCATACGGGGAATGGGACCTTCAAAAGCTTCAATAGGGAAAAGTATCCCTAGAGAAAGTTTGTCCGTGGCTATCATAACTTGGTGGTTTAAAAAATTTGCCAAAGATACAACTTTTTTTGAATTATTAATTGTTAATTGTTAATGATTAACTTTTAATTATCCTCATTAGTGCAAACTTGCATTGGATGAGTCTTTAACCAGTAAAAAAGTTCTCAAGGGAATCCCTGAGAACTTAAAAAAATTTAATAGATGATTTTTTAACCTAAAAAATAACAGCTATCAAAAAGATATTGTTACAATGATTAAAAAACGGGGCAAATTTATATCTTTTTTTGAAATAAACAAAAAAAATCATTTATTGTTTTTTTATTTAAGTTGTTTATGTGCGTTACATCTGTTACTTTGCTAGCATAAGTTTGTATTTAATTACGTATAGTAAATTCTACTTTTGGTATAGAAAACACCTTTTTATTCTTCTTATAACCCTTTTTCTCTATACTTTTGCCGCTGTAATACTTTAATCTTCATTACAGTGAAAGAAATATTTACCTTTATAACCCTCTTTTTTGGGGTGAATTCTTTTGCGCAAATTAGCGTAAAAACGGAATACATCAGCAATTCCAAATTCTACGATGCGG
>NZ_CAURLX010000061.1:0-9234 GCF_963525585.1 uncultured Capnocytophaga sp.
TCAAACACAAAATTACTAATTTTCGGGAACTTTTATTTTATTATAAGAAAAAGTTTAAACAGCTTCTTAGAGAGAAAAAATTAACAAGTGAGTTTAAACATTATTTACGCAAGTAAGGGGGGAAGTAATTGATAAGGAATGAGCGACACGCTCTTATTGTAGTAGGCACGAGCTACAAGCTCGCGCCAGCAGGGGAGAAACTTTAAATGAAAGAATCCTAAAAAAACCACAATTATGAAGAAAATATTCTTTTTAATATTAGTTATTTTTATTTCTTGTAATAGAAAAATTGAGTTTATACAGTCTGAAACCATACCCAGTCTTATTTTAGTAAGAAACTCTATAGAAAATGATTCTTTGTTAAAAGACCAACTAATTAGCTTTATAATAAAAAATCGTCATAAAAATCGTATCCAATTTTATAAATATACTTGGGATACAAGTTATTTTTTAGATAATAAAGAAGATATAGATGGTGGCTTTTCAGATAATGCATTATACGATTATCCAGAAGATAATATTGCTGATTATTTCGTGTTAAAATGTGAAGAAGATACTACAAAATTAGTTGGTCGTTTTCACTTTTATGGTAATGCTGGCTTAAAGGGTAAAAAAAGAGAAATTGACACTTTAATTTATCATTGTAAATAGATAACAGAATTTATACTACAAGAAAGAAAATAAGCGAAAAACAGAAGTTATCTTAGAGAGTATATTGAAAATTATAGAAGTACTGATGGGATTGCTATGTTTTCTATCAATAGATGTGAAAAAGATTCTACAAAGTTATATGGGGATCTCCATTTCTATCTCATAGGTAATTTTTACAAACCTGACGCAATATTTAATAATTGTAATTAATCCTTCTCCACCAAATGTCTCAGTTCAGGGTCGTTGGTGATGCGTTCTTTTTCGCGTTCAATGATTTCAATGATATCTAACTTTATCTGGCGGTAATTGGCTTCTACCTGTTCTTTGGTGGTGTCGTTCACGAAGGATTTTCGTATGAATTTAAATTATAAACCTGTTTAAACTTTTTTTGAGGAACTTGGAGATAAACCCTAATAAAAGCATTCCAATCCAAGTTACATCAAGAAAATAAACATCTGGTTGCTCTCCATTATTAAAGCTAAATCCTCTTTTTCCTACACTTAAAAAGGAAATAATCCATTTATTTATTGTATCTTTGCCCAAAGTTCCTGAATTTTGGTGTTTTTTCTCAAACACAAAATTACTAATTTTTGGGAACTTTTATTTTATTATAAGAATAAAGTTTAAACAGCTTCTTCTCTAAAAAAGTTTAAACAGCTTCAAATTTATAGATCTTAATTTCTTTTCTGAATAATAGGCTTTGTTGGTGTGTGCTGATAGCTCTTTGTGCTCAATTAGCAGTGACTTGGGTTCTTTGTAAGGGAGTTACCAACTCAAAAGGAAGAAATGGTGACAAGCACCAATGAGAGTTTATTTCCGAAGAAATTTGATGATACTTCAAGAATTTTTTGTAACTTTGCTCTACATTCTTTACTGTGCTTAATTACCTTTAAATCAGTTAAATATAGATTTTGATCAGGCGGACTCTCTCACTGATGTGAGTTTGTGCCTTGTGCCTATGGTTAAGTAAAGGCTTTAGCTCTTTATAAGGAAGTTACAAGCTTCGGTAAGGGAATGATTATAGCTTTCTATATGCCATAATAACAGAATAATAAATGGAAAATACAATAAAATACGCAGTACTTGGAGGAGGGAGTTGGGCGACGGCAATTGTGAAAATGCTCTCGGAGAATCTCTCTACCATCTATTGGTATATGCATAATGAACGTGCTATTGAGCATATACAGACTTATAAGCACAATCCTAATTACCTCTCTTCGGTAGAACTACATACAGAGAAACTACACCTCACTTCGGATATCAATCAAGCAGTTGCGCAGGCAGATTATCTTATTTTCGTGATTCCTTCGGCATTCCTTGCTGATGAACTCAAGAAGCTTTCTGTTCCCCTTTCAGATAAGATTGTTTTCTCCGCTATTAAGGGAATTGTGCCACAAACAGGGCAAATTGTTGGTGATTTTCTGATGGAGCATTATCAGGTACCTTCGGCTCAGATAGGCGTAATTACGGGTCCTTGTCACGCTGAGGAGGTCGCTCTGGAACGGCTTTCTTACCTCACGGTAGCTTGTACCCATCTGGATACGGCTGCAACAATGGCAGAGGTGCTCTCAGGCTCTTTTATACGCACTCATATTAGCAAGGATATCATTGGGGTTGAGTACGGGGCGATGCTCAAGAATATTTACGCTATTGCAGCAGGGATAGCCCACGGACTCGGTTATGGCGATAACTTCCAAGCGGTACTGATGAGTAACGCCATTCGGGAAATGAAGCGTTATGTAGATGCCATCTATCCGCTGGAGAGGGACATCAACCAATCTGCTTACTTAGGCGACCTACTCGTTACGGGCTACTCTCTTTTTAGCCGTAACCGTACCTTTGGAAATATGATTGGAAAGGGCTATTCTGTAAAAAGCGCCTTTATGGAAATGTCTATGGTTGCTGAAGGTTATTATGCGGTGGAAAATGCCTTCAAAATCAACCAAGGACAGCCCTCACCTGCTTACACACCTATCTTGGACGCGGTCTATGGGGTACTCTATGGCAAAAAACAAGTGAGAACTACCTTCTTAAAGCTCACTGAACTAATGGATTAAGACAAATAGAACTTTGAAAATCAGTCATCTTATTCGTCATACAGCCATCTATGGCTTAGCGACAGTGCTACCAAGGGTGCTTAACCTCCTATTGACTCCTCTGCATACCCAAGGGAGTACCCTCACGCAAGAGCAATATGGGGTTTATCAAGGACTCTTTGCTTATATGATTCTGGGGAATGTACTCCTTACTTATGGTATGGAGACTGCTTTCTTTAGGTTTATGAATCGCGAAGAAGACCCTCGTAGGGTAGCAGCTACTACCTTGACCTCTTTGCTGGTTACTACGATGTGGTTCTTGTGTGTATCTTTGGTAGGGGCAGAGACTATCGCGACCCTATTGGATTATCCTGTTATATATATAAAATATGCGGTTTGGATACTCGCGTTGGATACCTTGGTAGCTATTCCTTTTGCTTGGTATCGTAATGAAGGGAAGTCCTTGAGATATGCCTCTATCAAGATAGCCAATGTAACCCTGAACCTAGGGTTGAATTTGCTCTTTCTGCTCTATTTTCCTAGGCTTGCCCAGCAGAATAAGCTCCCTGAGGTACTTACCTTTACTGATAATACCCAATATATATTCCTAGCTAATCTTATAGCAAGTGCCTTTACCTTAGCGGTTGTATTGCCCTTGTATAGGAAAATAGGGCTCTGCTGGGACTATGCTCTGTGGAAGAAGCTCTTTAGGTATGCTTTTCCTGTACTGATTGCAGGGATAGCTTTCTCTGTCAATGAAGCTTTTGACCGTATTTTTATCCGTATGCTTTACCCTGCTGGGGAAGCTGATACGGTGGTAGGGATGTATGCCGGTTGCTATAAAATGGGCGTTTTTATGACTCTATTCATTACCGCCTATAAGCTTGGGGTAGAACCTTTTTTCTTTTCTTCAGCTTCGGATAAGAAGGCGCCTACGACCTATGCCAAGGTAACTACCTACTTCACTATTTTCTCAGGGGGGATTCTTCTGTTCGTTTGTGTATATATAGACTTGCTTAAGTGGCTCCTGATTCCTAACCAAGCCTATTGGGAGGGACTCCAGATAGTCCCTTTTATCCTCTTGGCAAACCTCTGCTTGGGGATTTATCACAGTATGTCTGTATGGTATAAGGTTACCGATAGAACCCATTGGGGGGCGATTATTTCAGTGATCGGTGGCGGGATTACCATTGTAGCTAACCTCACCCTAATCCCTGCAATAGGATACCTTGGAGCAGCAGTAGCGACCCTCCTAGCTTATGCTGGAATGATGCTTATTTCCTATTGGGTAGGGCAGTATAAGTATCCTGTTCCTTACGGAAAAGGGGTATGGGGGTTCTTGGCTTTAGCAATTCTTCTCTCTGCGATAGTTTTTTATGGTTTTGAGCGCAATCTGTATATAGGTACTCTATGCCTGATAAGCTATGCTGTGCTAGCATTCGGTTATCTTAGGAAGCAAATCCGTACAGGTAGAAGCTAATTTATTATAGAAAATTTCAGCTTTTAACAAAGAAGAATCTTCATATTAGGAAAACGAAGAAGAGGGTAAAAAAAAGCCTGTCTAAGAGAAAAAAGCCGGTGCTGAAACTAGATATTCAACCAAGTTTATTGAAATTCTTTATAGGAGAAGCCTGCTACAGGCTGAGAAAGAGAGTTTGGCTGGTGCCTTAACACTTCACAACAAATAATTATCTTCTGTTTAACGGCTAAAAATTTGTTTTTTGTTATTTGCCGTCGTATCTTTGCAAGCGAATAATTGAAGGCTATAATGCTTAAAGTATCCGTTATCAACCGCTCAGGACACCCACTGCCTGAGTACCAAACAGAACAATCAGCAGGGGTAGATCTCCGTGCTGTACTTCCCGAACCTATTACTCTAAAACCTCTCGAACGCAAGCTGATTCCTACAGGCTTATTTATCGCTCTTCCCAAAGGAGTGGAAGCACAGGTAAGACCCCGTTCTGGGCTCGCCCTTAAGCACGGTATTACTGTACTGAACTCCCCTGGAACTATTGATGCAGACTACCGAGGGGAAATTTCGGTGTTACTTATCAACCTCTCTGGGGAAGATTTTGTCATCAAGGATGGCGAACGCATTGCTCAGATGGTGATTGCCCGCCACGAAACCCTTGAATGGCAGCCTGTGGATACTCTTGATACTACCCAACGGGGTACAGGGGGCTATGGCAGTACAGGCTTATAGCAAGAAGCCATAGGCATACACCTGTACTTCTATCTCCTGAGCGAGTACCCCAAGAGCTTCACGTAAGTTCCCTATAAGGGTATTATACCGCTCGTCAGTACTCTTGTTGTTCATCTTCCCTTTCTCATTGCGTCCTTGGAAGTATTCACGTATATCATATAAGGAGGCATTTACATTTACCTTAGGCTGGGAGAAGTAGTACTGCCAGAGGGCTTTGCCTGCCTCAAATACCGCCTGCGCCTGAGGGGTAAACTGCAAGGGCTCCTTAGGTACAAAAGAACTATATTCTTGCTTAGGATTTTCCTCTCCGGCAAGGGTAAAGAGATTGTGTTCTTGGGTTGGAGCCTCTTTCTGACCTAGCTTGCCCGCCATAAAATCCGTCATAAAGTGGCTGGCAAAGAGGGTAGGGGCACCCACCTCCTCTTCTCTAAAAGGTATCCAATGATTATAGAGTGTCTCCGCCGGCGTTTTTTCTTCATTGCTTAGGTATTGAGATGCTGAGATACGGTTTTGCCCGTGAAAGAGCGTATAGGCAAGGCAGTTGGTTTGAAAATCTTTGTCTTCCTGCCAGCCGTCTTTTGGGTATATAAAAGGATCTCTATCATTATCTTCGTCAGCATTAATGCATAATCGACAAGCAAGATATATACTTGCAGGAATAATATTCTGTCTATTTATATCGATAAAAGAAATATGTCCTTTTCCCTTTTTTAAAGAAATATTGATTTCATTATTGTGTTGATAATCAGGAGTTGAACAAGCTAATATTCCAATAGATTCTTCTTTTGAAGGTAAAGAAACTTCCTTTATCCAGTAATTTAGAAATTCTTTTATGTCATCAATAGCAAAAACACCTTTAATATATTTTAATTTACCATTTCTATCCAAAAAATATCCTTTCTTATACTTAAAATGTTCTTCTTTTTCGCTGTTCCAAATGAAAAAACCAATTCTAAATTTTCCTTTTACATTATCAAAAGTATTCGCAGGAACAGTGAAAAAAATTTCGAGCTTCGCTCGATAGATTTTCCTGAAATCCGAAAAGCTCAGAGATTGCACAATTTTCAAAGTTGAAAATTGTGCAATCTCTGAGCTTTTCGGATTTCCTTGTAAATTCGGATCAAAAACTGGGCAAAGAGCTCATTGCTGGCTTTCTTTATAAGTTCTTTATATTTTTCATAGGTGCGATTCCCAATAGCTGTGCCTGCTTTATTCTTACCTGTTCCAGCTTTCTGCTTAGCATTTCCTGATTCTGCATAAGGCGGATTGATATAAATAACTAATTTTTTGCGTTTCTCTTCATTGGAGATAATGTCAAAAAGGGTATCAGGGAGCTTACCTCCTTCTCTTTGGGGAATAAACTCATCATTCAGGAAATCAAACTGGAAAATATGGTTATCCAAGAGGTTGGCACCGTGCTGGATACGTTCGTGCATTACATTTACATCGGCTTGGTCAAGGGTGGAGGCAAAGATATGGTACTTATTGGTAAGCCCTGCTAGGAGGTTACCTGTTCCTGCGGCGCAATCCCATACATAGTACTCATCTTGCCAATTTTCACCGAGATAGTCAGTAAGGTATTGCTGAGAGAGGGCTACCCATTGGCGCGGGGTGAAGAAAGCTCCTTTGCGCTCACGTACATCTTGATCTACTAGGAGCTCCCTCCGTTCGATAATGTAATCGTGGTAATCACTCTGGGGCGGACGCTTATACAGCTTCCAGAAGTTCTGGTAGGTCTCCTTGTCCTTGATACGAATCAGAGCGTCAAAGCTACTATCAAACCCCTGTATGTTCTTGAGGTTTTCCTGCCGAATCGTATAGCCTTGGTTTTCAAAGAGAACAAAAAGATTTTCATACAAGGCGGTATCGTCAGTAATGGTCTCTGTACCCTTATCATCTACGAAAAGGTCTGCTAAGTAGAAGTCACAATCCAAGATATCTTTCTTCTTTAG
The DNA here is from genome assembly GCF_963525585.1 of uncultured Capnocytophaga sp. Taxonomy (NCBI): domain Bacteria; kingdom Pseudomonadati; phylum Bacteroidota; class Flavobacteriia; order Flavobacteriales; family Flavobacteriaceae; genus Capnocytophaga; species uncultured Capnocytophaga sp. Next base: position 6,843 of record NZ_CAURLX010000061.1, read on the forward strand.
CGCCTCCCAATTGGTTTGGATAATAGGCTTGACGACCTCCAGCCACCTCAGATAGATAGAGACGAAATTATTCTTATCAATCGGTTGCTTTGCCTTGTTGGAGGCTTCCTTTACATTATGTTCAATAAAATAGCGCAGTTCCTTAGCGTCCTTTTCAAAATCGAACCAATAGGCATTCTCCTTGAGTTGGGCTTCTATACGGGTTTTAAGTAGGGCAAATTCCTTGCTTTCGTGATGAGAAGGGGTTACATTCCAATTGAAATCATTAATAGAAAAAACATCGGCTATTGCCTCGTAAGGAACGAAAGCGAATTTCTGAAAGTCGAAAGCGCCTAAGAAAGCAGGAGGCACCATTCGTTGGTAGGTTTTCGCCTTGCCAATAGTTAAAATCAGCTGTACGAACATCGTAACGGTATCATAATTGCCAGTTTTTGCTTCAGCCCAAAGCAGTGGAATGGAGTGGAACAGGTGTCCTTTTTCAGGGAACACCGAAAAGTCTATTTTCCCTAGAATTTGGGTGGTATCAAAGCCCGCAAACCAGTCTGTAGCAACTTTGTTCTTAAGTTCTTCTTCGAGGATATTTTGGTATTTCATTGGTGTATCAAGGAGAGAAAAGATTTCAGGAGCAAAAATACAAAAAAAGTAGTATCTTTGCCTCTTGCAATTCTAGAAAAAGTTTGTATAATGGAAATGATATACAAGAGGCTTCTAATATTCCTCATTGGGTTCCCCTGTGTTATGTGGGGGCAGTACTCGGATACCCTTTCTGTACAGGGGGTAGATACCCTTAAGGTAGTACATACCCCTGATTCATTAGGGGGGAAGGGGAGGAAAACTTCTATTAAGCCCCTATCTTTTGTAATCCCCCTAGCCTTGATAGCACGTGGGGCTACCTCTATTGACTCCCGCTTTGACCATAAGCTACAGCACTATGTAACCAATGAACTCAAGGGGCGCTTCCCTGCAGATGATTACCTACAATATCTTCCTGTAGCGGCTGTCTTTGCCCTACCTAATGTAGGAATGCCTGCTAAACACACCCTTAAGCAAAGGGTGGTAGTAGGAGCTACGGCACATATCCTAATGGGGATTTTCGTTAATACGACCAAGTATTCCGTACGACAGCTTCGCCCAGATGGCTCTACTCGTAATTCCTTTCCCTCTGGGCATACGGCTTTTGTATTTACAGGCGTTGAGATGCTCTATCAGGAGTATAAGGATACAGACCTATGGGTAGGGATTACAGGCTATACGGTAGCTACTGCGGTAGGTCTCTCCCGTATCTATAACAATAGGCATTGGGCATCCGATGTAGTCGCTGGGGCAGGGGTGGGAATCCTCTCTACCAAGATAGCTTACCTACTCCTTCCTTATATCTATAAGGAAAAACCTCATAAGAACCCTCGAGAGCGCTCTACATTAGGTTCTTTCTGGGCAGTTCCTACCTATGACCCCTGGCAAAACTCTCTGGGGGTGTCTGTTAATTTTTCTTTTTAAGTTCTTTCTTTTTTCACTTTTTTTTGTATCTTTGCCCCGAAAATAGATAAAACTATCATTATGAGTGTAGAAAATAACCTGATGGTGGAATTCTCTCAAGAGGAGCTAGCAAAGCTTTCCGATGCATTGGAGATGATTACTGAAGTTTTCCAAGGTAAAACAGTTGGGCTTACCCCTGAACAAAGACGACAGCTGGCTAGCATAGCCGAACGTAACAAGGGCTTTGTGGATAAGTGTAAGGCCTATATGGATCAGGAACCCTCTAGCATTCCTCCTACCATTAACAAAGAAGAGTTTGACAAGGATTATATCGCTCGTACTTGCGTAGAGCCCGTTCTGAACAAGCTCACCCATATCCTGCAAGACCTTAAGGATACCAAAACATTCTTGGATAACTACAACTATGCTGCTAGTATCGCTTACTATAACTATATCAAGTACCTCGCCTCTCAGAAAGTTCCTGGTGGAGAAGCTATCTATGCTGACCTGAAGAAGCACTTCGGTCCTGCTAGCAAGAAAGTAAAAGACACTCCCCAGTCTCCAGAATAGAAACTTATAGGCGCGAAAATTTCGCGCCTTTTTTAGGTGCTAATGCCTCTGCCCGTCCTACAGCTCCTCCTTAGTAAAAAGAGCTTTTAAGCTTTGCGAATGGTAGGCACAAGCTCCAAGCTAGCACCAGTAAGAGGGTAATATTCCGCACTTTTTAAGCGCTAATACCTCTGCCCGTCCTACAGCTCCTATCTTAGTAAAAAGAGCTTTAAGCTCTGTGAATGGTAGGCACAAGCTCCAAGCTTGCGCCAGCAAGAGGGTAATATTCCGCACTTTTTTAGTGCGCTAATGCCTCTGCCCGTCCTACAGCTCCTATCTTAGTAAAAAGAGCTTTAAGCTCTGTGAA
>NZ_CAURLX010000062.1:0-8605 GCF_963525585.1 uncultured Capnocytophaga sp.
AAAGTGGGTCCTACTGGATTCGAACCAGTGACCCTCTGCTTGTAAGGCAGATGCTCTGAACCAGCTGAGCTAAGAACCCTAACACAATATAATAACACTCAAAAAGTGGGTCCTACTGGATTCGAACCAGTGACCCTCTGCTTGTAAGGCAGATGCTCTGAACCAGCTGAGCTAAGAACCCTTTTTAAATCGGTTGCAAAGGTACTACTTTTTCTGGAATTAGCAAACTTTTTTATCTATTTTTTTAAAAAAAATAGTAATTCATTGAAAATAAAAACATTAATACATTATTTTGAATTCCTTGAGGGAGTTTCCCATTTATTTCTTACCTTTGCATTCTATTTTTGACTCCTTAAAAATGTCTGATATTACATTAAAAATCACCGATCGAGAAGGTACTCTCTTTGAAGTAGAGGCTCCCATAGATATGAATATGTCCCTAATGGAGGTTATTCGTGCCTATGCCATCGCTGAGGATGGAGAAATAGGGGTATGTGGAGGAATGGCTATGTGTGGTTCTTGCCAATGCTATGTCCAGAATGATGTCCCTTTACCAGAGATAGGAGCCGACGAGGAAGCAATGCTCTTTGAGACTTCCTACACCCAACCTAACAGTAGGCTAGGTTGTCAGATTCCTATCACTGAAGAACTTAATGGCTTGGAGGTAATACTGGCTCCCTATCCGTAATCAATACCATTTGGTCAAAAGGTATTATCGTATCAAACCCTCTGGAAGTAAAGTATCCTTGTACATAAGGAGCTTCTGCTATAGCCAATATAAAATCACCTCCCCAAGCTCCTAAGCTCTTGAGAGTTCCTTGAAAATCCTTGAACAGGCGTTCTTTCACTGTAGGAAGTTGTAGATAGGTTGCTAGCAAGGCTTCGTGCGCCTCTATAAGGAGACAAAATTCGTCTATTGTAGTTGTGCGATATATATTTTCCGTAAGAGTAGTTATCTGCTGAATTAAAGCCTCTTTTTTCTTTTTAATAGCTCGATAAAGAGCAATCCCCTCGCGGCTATTCTGCTTCTGGTTGAGATAAACAAAAAAGAGCTGTGAGGCAAAGGTTGGCTTGTAATAAATAGGATAGTTCCTAGGAGTTCCTTCCTGCAAATGATACAGAATAGGACTGTTAGCCTCTGCACAGGCTATATCATAACCACTCCCCCCAAAGCTAGCCTTGAGAAGCTGATAAGGATCCACTCCTGCCCATTGGGCAATCATAGTTACCAGTGTGGAAGAAGAGCCTAAGCCCCAATATTGAGGAAACTCTAGTTGTGTTTCCACCCATGCCCCTTGCTCAGAAAGGAAGGAAGGATTCAGGCGTTGGGCTTCTTGGAGAAGTTGTTCTAAGGGTTGAGCAATGGGGTGTTGTATCCCCTGAAAAAGAACTTGCTCAAACCATACTTTGCCCTCTGAGGTAAGGCTCCTAAAGAAAATTTCTTTCTTATCCGTAGGGCGTACGCTCATCCGTTGCCCCAATTGTGTAGGAAGTGCCAAAGCTAGGGCACCATCCATTACCGCATATTCTCCAGTGAGCAGGAGCTTCCCATGAGCGGTATATAAGCTTTCTCCTTGCATAAGTTATGTAAAAAATCCCCTTAAGAGGAACTAAAGGGGAGGATTTGTTAGTGTATTCTTATGGATTATTCCACATTAATCACCTTTTCTATCTCAGGTGCATACTTCTTAACGGTCATCTCTACCCCACTCTTAAGGGTCATCTGATTCACACTACAGTTAAGACAGCTTCCTAAAAGCCTTACTTTTACGATTTTGTCATCCTCAATCTCAACAAGGGAGATATCCCCGCCATCATTCTGGAGATAAGGACGTATTTCAGCTAAGGCTACCTCTACTCTTTTTAATAATTCTGGGTTGTTCATTTTTCAATACGCTATAAGGTTTATTTATGCCGTGCAAAGATACAGAAATAATTGAAATCTACAATTTTTTCTTTTCTTAATTTTTAAAAAGTATGGGTAAGAATAAAGTTCATTCGTGCCAAAGTAGGATCCATATTCTGACAGAAAGGATTACTTTTCTGAGGAGGTAGGAAATAGATAAATCGGACATACTTGTATATCAAGTAATATTCCTCCGAATTTCGGATAATATCACCCAAGAGGTATATAGGGGTTACTTCAGTATCCATTGAGAGCTGCTCCAGGGAGAAGAGTAGATAATAGAGCATATCAATAGGTTCTTCGAAGGTAAAATAGTTAAAGAAAGCTACCTTCCCTTCCTTGAAGATTACCAAGTGGAAACAACCCTTTTCAAAGTGTGCATATACAGCAGGTTTCTTCTGTGGGTTGTGCATTAGTAACACCTTGAGTAAAAGTGTAGTGAAGTGTTCGTACTCGAAGATGCCATAAGTTTCTCTAAGAATCCGATTCACCGAAGCATTGGGGATATACACATTAATCATTCCTTCCTGCTCAAGGGTATCGTGACTAATGATCTGGTTACGATATTCCTGTACATTGAATTTCAGATACTCAAAAAGGTGTTCGCTAGCAAAGAGTTTCTCTGGGACAAAGGCAAAGTCCTGATTATTATGAATCACCTTAATCGTATCAAAATCCTGGCAAAGAGCCCGTTCGTTCTTCAAATAATCCTGTAGTTCCTTTTCTACTACAAGCAAGGGCATTGTAGGAGGCAAAGGCAGATGATAAATGGATTCTATACAAGAAAGCGATGGGTTAAATATACAAAAAGAAAGCCCACCCAAATTCAATTGAATGGACATTTGCTTAAACTGAATATGTATATTACTTTCTTGTGGCACGTTTGTTCAGTCTTTCATCATAAGAGGAAGGCCAATTTCCACTGGTAGAAACTTCTTTAAGAGATCCTATGGAGATAAACTCTCCTTTTACATCATTTACCCCTACTCTACGGATTTCTTTCTGTATTTCATCCTCATCTAAGCCTTCTAGTACCTCTTCCTTAGGGATTTTCACTTCAAAAACAGAGAACTTTACATTATTTCCTCCTGTAACCTCTCCTGTTTGGATTGTAATAGGGATTTTCTTCCCTTCTATCTCCACATAGGAAAGCTGTTTGTATCGGTCATTATCCTTGAAGAGTGAATCCTTCACAGGAATCTTCTGAATGGTATCAATAAGTACTGTCTGCTTAGTTACATCTATCTTATAATGCTTATCATAATCCACCCAGCTAGTATCACGCTGTGTGGTGATATAGAAGTATCCATTATCCACAAAGTCCTCCAAGTCACTGAACTTAGCTGTATATTTCTTATGAGTGGCTTCATAAGCCTCCTCTATCTTACGAATATCCTTCAGCTTAGCGATTACTTCAAGAAAACGTTGCTGACTTTCTTTCTCAAACTCAATAGGTCCTGCGATAGATTTGTAGATAAAGTAAAAACCTAATAAGCTGGCAACCAGCAATGAAGCTTGTACAATCTTTCTCATATTAGTAATGTTTTGTCCAATAGATTCACAATGAGCAAAAATACAATATTTTTTTAAATAAAACTCATTTTATTTCATTTTTTTTATTATCTTTGGAATTTATTCGCTGATAATGGAAAATTTCGAATATTATGACCTGCTTCTTTCCCATTTTTCTCTAGAGCCTACCGAATCCCAAGAAGCTGTAATAGAAGCACTTGCAGACTTTTTAGCCGAAGAAGATTCCGACCAGAAACTCTTCTTGCTCAAGGGGTATGCAGGTACAGGAAAAACCACCCTTATCAGTACTTTAGTAAAAACTTTAGCTTCCTGTGAAGTCAAAACCGTGTTACTAGCACCTACAGGACGTGCGGCTAAGGTGATGAGCACTTATAGTAAGAAGAAAGCCTATACCCTTCATAAGTGTCTCTATGTTCCTGAGATGCTCAATGGAGAGCTTTCTCTCTCCCTGAGAAGTAATAGGGCTAAGCATACACTATTTATTGTAGATGAAGCTTCTATGATAGGGGAACGCAATGCCTTTGGAGGGAGTTCCTTACTCTCCGACCTTATAGAGTTCGTCTATACAGGGGAGCAATGTTCGCTGATGCTCATTGGGGATACAGCTCAGCTTCCACCTATCCATACCGAGCTAAGCCCGGCGCTGGATGAGGAGAGGCTCTCATTCTACTACCATAAGGAAGTTACTGAGATGACCTTAACAGAGGTTGTACGGCAAGGAAGAAAATCAGGTATTCTCTACAATGCTACCCAGTTGAGGAAGCGAATTGCCCATTTCAAAAAAGGTTTTCAGTTACAGATAGCTCCCTTTAGGGATATTGTCCTGTTACAAGCAGGATACGAAATAGAAGAAGCTCTCACAAGCGCTTATCAGGAGTATGGGCGTGAGGAAACTACCTTTATTGTCCGTTCGAACAAGCGTGCTGTAGAGTACAACCAGCAGATACGTACTGTCTCCTTAGGCTATGAAGCTCCCTTATGTGTAGGAGACCTCCTGATGGTAGTCAAGAATAATTATCTTTGGCTTTCTCCATCCTCTCAAGCGGGATTTATTGCCAATGGGGATATTATTGAAATCCTTGAAATTAATGGATTCGAGAAGCGGTATGGATATCATTTTGCTCAGGTGCTCGTCTCTCTTATTGATTACCCTTCCATTGAGCCCTTTGAGACCCTTCTTCTTCTGGATACCTTAGAGAGCCCTACCGCCTCTCTTTCTTTTGCAGAGCAGAATACCCTCTACCAAGCCATTATTACAGAATATAACCAGCTTTCAGGATATATTCCTCCAATGAATATCAAGCAAAATCCCTACTATAATGCCTTACAGGTAAAGTATTCTTATTGTGTTACCTGCCATAAGAGCCAAGGCGGACAATGGGATATTGTTTTCATAGAAAAGCCTTTTCTTCCTGATGGAGAGAGCATCGCCTATTTTCGTTGGTTATATACCGCACTAACACGTGCCAAGGAGAAAGTGTACTTGGTCAAGTTCCCTACTGAAGATATTGTCAGCTAAGGTTAGCGAGCCACCTGCGTTGTATTCAGGCTCCCTACCCCTATCACTCGGTCATAGAGGTCGCCTACAGAACGATAATATACCAGTAGAGTGTAATTGTTCTCTGTCTGGGAATGATTACCACTAAATGCATTGTAATCTACCACACCATCACGCTTACGAGCATACTTATAGTTATAAAAACCTTGCTTTAAGTACACACTACCCACATACATTTCATCCTGAGCATTATAGGTAAGCTGGTAGGGAGGGATAAGGGCATTATCGGAGAAGTGCCCATACACATATACTTCATCGGATGGGTCATAATCTTTAGCCTGTAAGCTGAAGAAGACTAATGCATATTCTGCCTCGGTGGCTACCTCTCGCCCTTGATTACTGACAATACGAAAATTTCCATCAATATCAGGAGCATAGGTATAAGGCATTCCTGCACGGGAGGACTGAGTAAAAAGCTGACAAACATACTGATTCCCTTCTCTACGGGCTGTATAGACTCCTGAGGTAGGTGAGCGTAAGTCACGGGACTCAAAGAACATATATTCATTTCCTCCCCAAAAGGAAGTCTCTTGGTCATACTTATACACTAATTCATTCCCTAAGATATACTGAGGTTTTATTCCTTGCTTGGCATTATGCCATTGGTAGTTCTGGAGGATACACACCTTTACACTGGTATCTGGATTCAGAAACTGCATTGTCTTGGAAGTAATCTTGAACTGAAGGGTCTGTTTCTGGGAAGCATACTTTACATCACGACTCTGAATAGCAGAGAGTTGTACCTGAGCTGTAGGACTATAGATGACAAATCTTCGAGTGAAAACAGGATGTTGCTCACTATCGGTGACTGTAAGGAGATAGTTCCCTGTAAGAAGAAAATCTGTGTGTTCATTAGGAAGTGTTAGCCGATAATGAGTATAAGGCTGGAGGGTTGCATAGGAATTCTTGTAGTCTGTGATACGCACGTCATCAAGCCCCTTAAGGTACTCACTCTTAAGGAGCCCCGAGGGTTTCCATTGGTAATCACAATGAGTGAGGGTATAGTAATAATCCGCCTCATTCCCTTGTAAATCATCAAAAGAAAGAGTAAAAGACTGCCCCAACGTAACAATAGGAAACTGGGCTTGTGTATCCTCAGTTGCATAGAACTGAAGTGTTTTGATATGGGCTGGCGGCAAAAGTTCCTGCCCATAAAGAGATACTTGCATTAGTAGGCAGATGATAAAAATAACTCTCATAAAAACCTGAATTGACTATAAAGGCACGGCAAAACCGTCTTAACTTTCATATGATTCATAAGAAACATTAAAATTCCTTATCTTCGTATTTACAAACTCAAAAGACAGACTGTCCCTATATTAGAAATTTCGGACAAAGATACGATATTAAATGAAATAATATGAAAATATTTGAACCAATCCGAATATTCTTGATCAAACCTTGAGAACTTTCATTATTTTAAGAATTGGTTTTTCTCTAAGTTTGAAGTCTTTCGTTGACTCTTGCAAAGAAAGTAGTCCATAATCTAGACCTATACATCCATTCCCTATTTTTGTTATAAACTCTCTATAATCTTTAGGAAGTATTATATTGTTCCTTTTTTCTATTTCAGAAACTTCTTCTTCTGAAATCGTAGGTTTTATAAATACCTCTTTAGGAACAATTGATTTTAAAGAATTGGGATGTGCTAATAAAAATAGCATCTTTTTTAATATAGTTTATTTACAACTATTGTATTTCCCCCGCTGGTAGGTCTCTTGTCGCTCGCTCTCTATTAGACTAAAAACGATTATCTATCCAACATTTTCAACACCTCATCTTGCTGTACATTCCAAAAAGGGACTTCTAAAGGTATTTCGGCAAGGGGTGTGTTTAGTAAGGGGTGATTCACGATAGGGGTTTCAAGTTGTTCTTGCTTGCGTAATAATTCAATAAGTTTTATTTCATAAGGAATAAAAGCAAAATTAAAGATTTCACTGAACTTAGCAGCTGTATGCATTGCACTGAAAATATGTTGATTGCAAATTTCATATAGAACCTTACCTAAAAGTTCTAAGTCTCTAGTATCCCATACCGACAGGAATTTTTTATAAATAGTGTCTTCAGGCAACATCATTAGGAAATCTTCATTTAGTTGTTTTGTTTTAAGTAAATCATACAGGGTAAATACAAATAAATGATGTTGTTCTCCATTCTTATAACTATCTTTATAATCACTGAAATACAAATCTATATATTTTCTAAAAACAGAACTCATTTCCTCTTTGCCCCAAATAGTGGAAAGTGCCAATAAGCCGCCTAAACTCTTACTTGAGGGTGCTATTACACTATAACGAGGAGGAATTTGAGGCAAATTAAATAATTCTGTAATTATTTTCTCCTGCCAAAGCAAATTTTTAGTAAAGTACACCCACGCATCTTTAACTCCATTAAGCAACAAGTGCTTGGGCAGTGTATCCAAATGAATTCCTATGGAAGACCGCAAGCAACTTGCTTTTTCATATCCATCTTCATTCTCTTTAATTTTCTTACGGATTCTCTGCTTAATCCCCTCTATTATTTCAGATGTTGACGACAAGCAATCATTATCTTTTTTAAGTCTTTTAATTTCTTTATTAAAGAAACTAATAATCTTACGCTCATCATCACTTGTTAATGAGGGGACTTCTGGCATTGTAATCGTTAGATGTTTCATCATTTTATAGGTTTTAAAAACGCTTTTCTCTATGGGGTAGTGTTTAAGGCGATAAACTTAGCAACACAACTGATACATTTCCTAAGATTTTCACAACACATCTAACACATTATTCTACCATTTATCTTTTATATATTGAATGGATAGAGTATTATTCTCCCAATAATTTTTATAAAATTTTAATTCTTCTAATGACATTTTTTTGTCTTCTAAATACTGAAGATACTGAATTTGATAATTTACTTCTTCTGCAATAATAACACTATTTTCTATTCTATCAAGTAAATATTTATCTATAATTTTTTGATGAGATAAAAAACAGCATACTTGGAATATAGAATCATATACATATAAACCCGACACCTCATTTTTATGTTCATTATTCATTGATTTAAAAGATATATCAAAGCAAATACTCATATTAATTGCTAATGTAACTTCCCATCCTTGAAAATCTTCTTTTGGCAAAATATTTTCTATTTCTCTATTCAAATTATTTAAATCCTTGTTCCTATAAAAAATACTTTCCCATAATCTTTGCTTTATTTGATTAGCATAAATGGTATTTATATTGAATTTTTTTGTATATAACAAATATAACCCATAGATTCTTTCTATGCAATACATAGAATATATAGATTTGTTTATATCAGATAAGCTATATAATTTCTCTATTAGCTTTTCTTTGAAATTTTTGATATTCATTTTAATTACAATCTATTTTTATACCTTTATCTTTCAATTGCCTCTGCTGGTGCGAGCTTTCAGCTCGTGCCTCTATAATTATTTTATCTTTTTAGATTGTACTGCTTGGTAGGTTTTTGCAATTTAACAACACATCTGATACATTACCTAGTTTTCCAATATCCCATTTTCTATAACATATCCTGTAATTGCTTCTTTTTGTAATTCTTCTATAAGTGGTTGAGAAAGAAATAGTCCGTGCCTTGTA
>NZ_CAURLX010000063.1:0-7976 GCF_963525585.1 uncultured Capnocytophaga sp.
TATAAATTCAAATGCTCTTACCATAATTGTCTTATTTTATTTTTATGTAAAATGAGTTCAAATATACTGCTTTTCTGTTGTAAATAATTTTTTTTTTTTTTTTTTTATTTTTATTCATTGATTTGGAAATTCCTAAAAAACATACTAACTTTGCTCCCTAAAATGCTTTTTTGCTATTCGTTGGAAGAGAAAGCTCTTTCTCTTGCGATAGCTCTCATTTAATAATACTCTCTAATGACTCATAATAAAAGACCTATTTATAATTATGGAAGTGTAAAGCTCTCTGTATATGACTGGCTATCAGGGATTCCTCTTCCTTCCCACAAGGAGCCTTTTGACTGTGTGGAGGTTCATTTCAAGAATTCTCGCAAGGAGTTCTTCAGAAACTCATATAAACTACCACTACAAATAGGAGATGTTGTAGCTACAGAAACTACCTCGGGGCACGATATAGGCACTGTATCCCTTACAGGAGAATTGGTACGTATCCAGATGCAAAAGAAAAAAGCCGATCCACTTTCTCCTACTCTTCCTAAAATCTATCGCAAAGCCAATGAACACGATATAGAAATCTGGCAAGAATACCGTTCTAAGGAGGTATTCCTACAGAAGCGTTCCCGAGAATTGGCTATTGCATTAGGATTAGAAATGAAAATATCCGATGTAGAATTCCAAGGAGATGGTTCCAAAGCTACCTTCTACTATACAGCTGAAGGACGGGTGGATTTCCGACAGCTCATTAAGGATATGGCTAAAGAATTCGGCACTCGTATAGAAATGCGACAGATAGGATACCGACAGGAAGCAGCTCGATTAGGAGGTATCGGATCCAGTGGAAGGGAAATTAGCTGTTCCACTTGGCTGACAGACTTCAAGAGTGTTACCACTGCTGCTGCTCGCTACCAACAACTATCTCTAAATCCTCAGAAGCTGGCAGGGCAATGTGGAAAACTCAAGTGTGACCTTAACTTTGAGTTAGACTGCTACCTAGAGGCTTTAAGAGACTTCCCTAAGACAGATACTAAACTACAAACTGAAAAAGGAATCGCTACCTGTCAGAAAGTAGATATTTTTAAGCGATTAATGTGGTTCACCTACGAGGGAGATTTCCTAAATTGGCATAAACTTACCGTAGATCAGGTAAAGGAAATCCTCCAACTAACTCGTGAAAAAAAGATAATCTCAAGTATTGAAGAATATCTCCAAGCACAGGAAGTTCCAAGCATTCCTTCTAGGAACATTGATAGTGAATCCCAAGAAGGAAGTCTTACAAGATTTGATGAGAAACCACGTAGCCGTAACCGAAAAAATCAGAAAACAAAGAACGCTTCTCAGAACAAGGAAAACAACCCAAAACCTAAGGAAAATACTCCTAACAAAGAAGCTATAGAAAAACCTCAAAAGAGCAAAGAAAGCAACAATACCATCCCTAAGGAAGCTCCTAAAGAGAAAGAGGAGGCGAAGAATCTTGTACAAGGACAAACCAAACGCAATTCCAATAAAAGACGTAACAAAAAAACAGCTAATCCTAGACCAACCCCAGCCCAAAACAATGAATAAATTATTTTTTTCTATCCTAATTCTTTCACTACTAAGTGGTTGTGGAAAATCTGCTATATATAGCGAATATAGAACTCTTCCTCAAGGATGGGAAGCCCACAAGCCTATTTCCTTTAAATACGAGGTAAGTGACACTCTACAGAAACATAATTTATTTATTCTCCTAAGGAATAATGATGACTATCCTTATAGTAATATTTTTTTAATTACTAAGATGAACTTTCCTAATGATCAAGTAGTAGTAGATACTCTAGAATACGAAATGGCAAACCCTGAAGGAGAATGGCTTGGAAAGGGTGCCTCTCTTAAAGAAAGTAAGCTGTGGTACAAAGAGGGAGTTACTTTTCCCAACAAAGGTATCTACACCTTTGAGATAGAACAAGCCGATAGGAGTTTAGGCAAGGTTGATGGAGTAGAAAACCTCAAAGGAATTTCAGAAGTAGGATTCCAGATAGAAAAAAAATAAACCTAATAAAAAAGGCAGTAAATTACTGCCTTTTCTTATTTAAATGCTTGCTTGAGATCATTCTGTAGGTCTTCTATATCCTCCAGACCAACAGAAAGGCGGATAAGGTCAGGAGTAACTCCTGTAAGTGCTTGAGCCTCTTCACTAAGTTGCTGGTGGATAGTGCTGGCAGGGTGGATAATAAGCGATTTAGTATCTCCTAAGTTAGCCAATAGAGAAAATATTTTAACATTATTCACCGTCTTTTTGGCAGATTCAAAGCCCCCTTTAAGACCAAAAGTAACCAAGCCACTTTGTCCTCCCTGTAGATATTTATCTGCTAAGGACTTATAAGGACTATCCTCCAGTCCTGGGTAATTCACCCAAGCCACTTCAGGTTGAGCTTTAAGCCACTGAGCAAGAGCCAATGCATTCTCACTATGCTTTTTCACACGAACAGGAAGGGTTTCCAAGCTCTGTAATATCTGGAATGCATTAAAAGGGCTTAGAGAAGTTCCTAAATCACGCAAGCCCTCAATACGTACTTTTGCAATAAAAGCTAAGTTACCCAAAGCCTCGTGTAGTACAAGCCCGTGATAGCCTGCAGAAGGCTCTGTAAATTCAGGGAACTTACCACTACTCCAATCAAAATTTCCTCCATCGATAATTGCCCCTCCGAGAGAGGTTCCATTTCCCCCTATATATTTGGTAAGTGAATGCACTACAATATTAGCCCCATATTTGATAGGATTCAGAAGCACAGGTGTTGCCACTGTATTATCTACAATCAGAGGAATTTTGTGTTTCTGAGCTACTTTGGCAATAGCTTCTATATCCAGAACATCCAGCTTAGGATTTCCTAAAGTCTCTATAAAAATAGCACGGGTATTGTCCTGCACAGCTTGGTCAAAGTGAGCTACCTCCTTAGGATCTACAAAGGTGGTAGTAATCCCAAGGCGTGGCAAGGTTACATTCAGTAGGTTATAAGTCCCTCCATAGAGGCTATTGGAGGATACTATATGCTCTCCCGTACGCAAGAGAGTCAAAAAAGTAGTGGTCAGGGCAGCTGCTCCAGAAGAGGTTACCACTGCTCCTACTCCACCTTCAACAGCTGCCAGACGTTGTTCCAGCACATCATTGGTAGGGTTATTAAGTCTTGTATAGATGTATCCAGGAACCGAAAGATTAAATCTCCCTGCTGCATCATCAGCATTTTCAAATACATAAGAAGATGTTTGATAGATAGGCACTGCTTGAGCTCCTTGATGTGCTTGCGGATCATAGCCTGCGTGAAGAGCATTGGTAGATTGCTTGAATGTATTCATATTTTTTCTGTTTTAGAATGTTTTTGTATTTTTTTATTTTTTAAATAGAATACAAAATTAGAAAATATTTTCAACATTACCAAAATTAAAAAGATTTTTTTTAATAAATAAATTTGCCAATATGCTAATTGATAAATCAGCATATTGGCAAATAAAAAAATCAGTTAATTGACTAATTAAAACTGGTAGCCTACTCCAGCTAATACACTGATAGTAGCGGCAGGCATAATACCTCCCCAAGCTCTGTGACGAGTGGTAAAGTACTTGCGATTGAGTAGGTTTAGCGCATTAAGATTCACATTCCATTGCTTGATACTATAGTTGGCGGTAGCATTAAGCAAGAAAAACTTAGGAATCAGCCCTTCATTACCATTGGCAGAACCTACTGCTGTATTTTTATTATCAGAAAACTGAGAGCTTACAAAGTTTCCATATCCATTAAGTGTAAGTGTGCCTTCTCCTAAAGCAAATTGGTATTTAGCTCCAGCAGTAGCGGTATAACGTGGTGCATAAGGTATGCGGTTACCTTTGTACATACCGTATTCTATAGTTGCCCTTTGGATAGCGCCACTTCCATAGAGTTTCAATCCTTCAATAGGATAGATGGCTCCACTGACTTCTATCCCTCTATGTAGAGCTTTACCCCCGTTATTTAGCAACCCTCCTTCATTGAAGATTTTATGGTCAAAATCCAAAATATAAGCTGCTAATTCTACTTCCAACCAATCAACAGGAGTGGTGCGCAAGCCCAATTCATAGTTGTTGGATTTTTCGGCATCCAAATCGCCATTGGTTACAAAAGCTTCACGAATCTTTGGCATCTTATACCCTTTAGAATAGGTCAAATAAGCACGATAATCATCAGAAAACTTATAGAATAATCCTAAAGAGTAGATAAAGGCATCTTCATTGGTATTATCCCACTGATTGCGGAAGTAATCCTCCTTGTCGTAATTGACAAAGGTATAGCGTACTGCTGGGTCTATATGGAACTTATCAGTGATATGGAACTCATCAAACACATAACCTTCCACTACAGCAACGGTATTGGCTGAATTGGCATTGGTTTTCCCTTCTTTTACGCCCATTTTATCACCTGCCACAGATACATCATGGGTAATATCAGTATGTAAGCGTACCCCTGCTAAAAGTTTGTTCTCCTTACCAAAGAGTGTATTGGTGCGCTCATAATCAGAGAAGAGTCCCAACGAAGGAATATCTCGTAAAGCAGATGTAAACTTACGCTTAGTAGCATCGGTATTACGGTTGTCAAGCCACCAATCGCGTTTAAGATAACTTCCGTAAAGAGAGGTCGTAAGGGAATTATTCTCATCAAAAAGGCGTTTGTAAGAAATAGCTGTACTAAAGCGTCGAGCCTCGAAGAAATCGTGAGGATTCACCGATTGTTCAGGATCTGCATCCCATTGTGCTTGACTAAGCCCGCCTGGTGTATCAGAATATTCAGTAAATCCATTAACAAAGAATCGCCATTCGTTCTTTTCTCCTACCTTAGTAGTAACATTTCCTGTAAAGTCATTCACTGCATAACGGCTACGTGATTTTCTGAATCCATCTCCTTGACGACGATGGAAACCTGCATAGTAGTTCATAGCCCCTTCATTGGTATTTCCTACGGTCTCTACCCCTATATTTAGTGCATTATGGTTACCATATTGTAAGTTAAGATTCGTATAAGGCTGAGCAGCACCTTTTTTGGTAATGATATTCACCACTCCACCTATACTACCACTTCCATAGAGCGCAGGGGAAGCTCCTTTGATTACCTCTATACTTTCAATAGCACCCACGGGCATCATATAATAGCCTCCCATATCGGAATAACTTTGCCCAATAGGAATTTTTCCATCAATAACTACCAAAGTATTACTATTACGAGCAGGGTCAATCCCTCTGAGACCTATCCCAGGGCGCAAGCCTCGTCCGTCCTCATCTATATAATTAACGCCAGGCATAAAGCGTACGGCATCTCCTACGGCAGGAATCGCCAATTCCTTGATTTGTGCAGATGAGACTATATTTACTGTTCCTGCAAAATCCTTGATTTGTCGCTTAATTCCTGTAGAAGTAACCGTTACTTCGGAGAGTTCCTCCTGAGAGACCTTCATTTGTACATTGAGCAAAGTACGTCCTTGTACCGCTATCTCCTGTGTATGGTATCCTAAGAACTTGAATACAAGAACATCATTCTCATCTACACGAAGAGAGTAGTAGCCATTCTTATCTGTGGCAACTCCTCGTTGGACACCTTTCACAAGAACACTCACACCAAGTAGTGGATTTCCTTGGGTATCTACCACGCGACCTTCCACTTGGATTTGTTGCTGTTGCTCCATTGCATTATAGGAAGCCATAAAAATAGAGGCTTTTGCCTCAGGTATAGTAAGTGCAATCATTGTTGTTAGTAGCAACTTACCGAGCATTTGCGTTTTCTTTTTCATAAAAACACTTTTATATAACTAAAACGGTGCAAAAATAATCTTTTTTCTCATATCCGCAATTTTATTTGGATTTATTTTAAGTTAAATATTATATTAACCACTAAAAAACTCTATTATTTGCCATTATTTAGTTATCTTTGCCTCCGATAAAATTCTATAACCTAAACTAATGAAGTGGTTTTTACTCTTATTAAGCACAGCCCTTTACGCCAATGACGGGGCTTTCTTCGGTTCGGGCAATCACTTAGTCCCTATTATGGAAACTGATATTTCCGTACAAAAGGAGATTTTGTACCTGAAGAAAATACAAAACAAATACATAGAAGTTTCTGTCTATTACGAGTTCTTCAACCCCAAGGAGGACAAGGAAATCATCGTCGGCTTTGAGGCGGAAAGCCCCAGTGGCGATGTAGATGGGGCTCCGAAAAACGGACACCACCCTTATATGTTTGATTTTACAGTAAATCTCAATAATGCCTTCCTCCCTTTCCAAATCGCCTATGTAACCGATTCCCTCTACGCCAAAGGCGGAAAAATAAAGAGCATAGACCTCAATACTTTCAACGGTAATAAGGATGGTAACGACATTGATTTCAGGTATGTCTACCACTTCAAAGCCAAGTTCAAAAAGGGCGTGAATATCCTCAAGCATACCTACAAATACAACATCTCTGGCGGCATCGCCTACAACTACCACTTTGACTATATCCTCACCGCTGCCAACCGCTGGGCGAATAAGCGCATAGACGACTTTACCCTCATCATTGATATGGGCGCCTTCCAAACCGCCTCCATAGAACGCACCTTCTTCAAAAGCGGCAGAGAATGGCTTCTCAGCGGCGTAGGCAAGATCACCGAAACAGCCCACAAAGGCGCAGGAGACGGTACTGACCTGAATACTACCAACTTCTATGTACAGCAGGGACTACTACTCTTTCAGAAGAAGAACTTTACCCCCAAGGGAGAACTTCATATCTGTGATTGGGCATTATGGGTACATCAGGATGCGGGCTTCCCTATTGACTACCCCTTCACCATTGACCTACCCAACTTCAAATACGAAACAGAACCCAAAACAGAAGAAGAGAAGCGCCGCCTACGCAACCTCCCCTTTGCCCGCCGCGGCTATATCTTTAAGGACAAAGCGCTACAAGCCTTCTATAACAAACAGGATTGGTACCAACCCAACCCCAGCTATATCCCTGAAGTAGAGTACCTGACCCCAAAGGAAAAAGAGCTGATCAATAGCCTAAAATAAAACGGATGAAGAAAGAAATACTCTCCTACCCTCGCTGGCGCGTTTCTTGCAGCTCGTGCCGTTTCTAAGCAACCTCCTATCTAACTATCAAAAGAGATGAGAGAAAAGCTCATTGTCGGCTATGAAAGTTGGAAGGCTTAGCCAAAAGACAATTTACTGTATATTAGCTATTTAGCTGATTTCTATTACTTTTATAGAACCTCTAAAAATATCATCACTCATTAAACTAAAGAATTATGTCAGAATTTCATAGCGTTGTAGATGAATTTGATATCTTAATCAATTCCTATGGTTTCAAATGCCCTAAAAAATTATGGTATAGGAGTTTAGTAGCCCTAAGCAAGCATCTCGAAGGCGACTTTTACTGTTTTGTCATAGCAAGAGTATACGAACACAATGGATCATTAGAAACTACTTTATGGGTAGCCCCTATAGGTAGACCTGATGATGGGTTGGATAAGTTATCTGCCAATATCAAAGTACATATAGGCTACACCCAAGTATTAGATGAGGAGTTTTTTAAAAAATGTGAAGCTAAAATTATTCATCTTATTGAGGCGGGTGTTTTAACCTCATTAGTCGAGGCTTCAAAGAAAGAGCTATCTAATCCTTCAGATATTAATGGGAGATATGAGGTTTATACCCAGTATATCTTACCTTTTTATCATTTAGTATTGGAAGCTGCCAATAATGACATAAAGATACTGAAGAACAAAAAGAAGTGCCAAATCATTATAGAGCAAGTCTATCAAAATACAACAGGAGAAATGAAAATCTTTTTTGATAAATTTGGATTAAAAGCCACAATTGATTATATTTGGACATATTGTTATATTCATTCTTTGTAGGCTATATACCATAAGTGTTGTAAAGCATTCCTTCTTGCTATTATCTTAGCCAAAAAAAGGGAATATCTTAGTAATCACCCA
>NZ_CAURLX010000064.1:0-7737 GCF_963525585.1 uncultured Capnocytophaga sp.
TGGTTATACCTTAAGACAGAATAAATATTGACTTTTTAACAGAAGAGGCTATCCCGAAAGGATAGTTTTTTCTTTTTTTAAA
Source organism: uncultured Capnocytophaga sp. (assembly GCF_963525585.1). NCBI lineage: Bacteria > Pseudomonadati > Bacteroidota > Flavobacteriia > Flavobacteriales > Flavobacteriaceae > Capnocytophaga > uncultured Capnocytophaga sp. The sequence goes on from NZ_CAURLX010000064.1 coordinate 83, forward strand.
CAGAATAAATCTTAATTGTTAATAACTTTTTACCACAAAAACAAAAAAATGTGATATTTTTGCGCCCAAATTTATCCTATTAAAAAATAAAAGATGATAAAGAAAATTAAGAAACCACTATTTATTAATTTATTAATTCTTGTTTTGTTTTTTTCCTCAGGGAGATTGCTTGCACAGAGTTGTGATTCAAATATACAGAAGGCTCTGGAGCAAACGCGTATTACTACTTTTGAGAAAATTACTCAGGGAACAGTGGGTGAGTTTGTTGTTCGCTATCCTTTAGCGGGGACTACTTATACCCTTACCGATCAGTCGGGTGCTGTCTATAGTAAGACTTATACAGGTACTCCAGTGGAAATTACTCTTCGTATTCCTATAGGAGTAGTAAATACAACTCGTAGATTCTCTCTTAAGGTACAGAATGGAGCTTGTTCCTATGAAACAGGATTTGACTATACCATTACTCCACAAACTACACTTGCACTATCGATAAGGGTAGAGAAAGAATGGTGCTTACAAGGAGGAGGAATCTTTTTCAAGCTTATAGGCACAGGAGCTAATGAAGCAAATTATAATTTCTTTATCAAGAAAAGTACAGATGCAAATTATGATCGCTCTAAACATATCTCACCTGCCAGTGGAGTACAAGCCATTGCAGCAGGGAAGTATGATATTCTAGCTGAACATAAGACTGATCCTACTCAAAAAATAGAAGCACAAAACATAGAGGTGAAATTAGCTCTGGAGGATACAGAGTATACAGTCTTGTATGTACCTTCGGTATGTCCTGGGCATAATGGAAATATACAAGTAAATGTAACCAAAGGTAAGTATCCTCTTTATTTTACATTGCTCAAAGCTGATGGTACAGCCTATAGTACTGCTACTACTCGTCAAACATCCAATATTTTTACCAATATTCCCGTAGGTAACTATAAGGTAAGAGTAGAAGACTATTGTGCCATAGGAGGAGGGAATGCTCAGCAGCCTAAACCTGTTACTGTTAAGAACTACAATTTTACCATCAATAGAATGGAAAATCTAGCTGCTTGGGAGTATGGTTGTCGTTATGTGAGTTTTGATCGTTTGTTCTTTGAGATAGATAATCTTAAAGAAATATTGGATGCGGATGCATTTCCTTATCCATTTACAATCAATGTAACTTTTCAATCTCCAACAAATCGTACCTATGCTAAGACTTATGTTATTAATAATCGCAGAGAGTTGGAGACTATTTTTGCGATATCTCAACGCAATGGAGTAGAAACGTTTCTCTATACTCGTAACTATATACGAGAAAACTATCCTGTAGAATATGGTGTGTGGAAGATAAATTCACAACTCATATCTTGTGGTACCACAAAAAATATTCCAGAAAAACAGGCTACAGTAGATGATCCTTTTGATGCAATAAATGTAACATTAAATAATATAACGGTAGGAAATTCTTGTAATTCAGTAGCAATTGTAAGGAATACTGTATATTCTACTGCTTCCACTAGGGATACTAATATCCCTGTCTACTTTGTTTTAGAGAATTATCCTTCAGGCTTCATTCCTGAAGCTGCTGGTTTCTATAAAATTACCAGTGCTAATCCTTCTTTGAATAATAAATATGCCAAAAGGTTAGATGGTAATGATTCTAATCTTGTAGATCCACAATTCCTTACTGCAGGACAGCAATTTACTTTCAAAATGGTTTATGAAAACTGTGATAGGGTAAAAACAAAAACCGTGATAATTCCAGCAAGTAGTGCTATTCCTTCTGGGATATATCCTCATCCAGCAGGGACTTGTAAGGGAGTAAGTGCCTCTGGTACTGATTATGCAACATTGGTAATTGAGCAACGTACAGGTAGTCCTATTACTCAAATAGTGCTTAAGTCTACCACTGCAGATACGTCAAAGCTTCCTGCAGGGATGACCTTACCTTATATAATAAAGGATAGTGAGCGTATAACAGATAAATATTGGATGGTAAGGGATTTACCTAAAGGTAAATATACCATAGAACATACCAATACTTGTGGAGTAACTGCAAGTCAGGAGTATGAATTGGCAGGAGAAACCTATAACATCAGTTGGGTAGAAGGGTGTACACCTAAACTAAACTTTATCTATACGACTACTCAAATGAAAGATTATACTTCTTTCTTGATTGAACGTTATAATGATGAGAACGGACAATGGGAAAGAGTAGAGCTGTTCACTCCTAGTAATAATGCACCTTATCAATATGAGATAACAGGTAATACAAGAGGAAAATTCCGTTTAGCTTATTTTGTTTCAGCTACTTCTGGTTTTATGAGACAAGGAGTAAGCTATGATTGTAAGCAGGTGATTTCTGAGAAGGAATTTAGAGGAACAATGCTTGAACCAAAAGTATATGGTTTTGGTTGTAACAATAATAAATATCAAGTAGCAGTACGACCACGTGGAGGAATTCCTCCATACACTTATAAGCTTGTTTCGAAAGTAGTAGCGGGAGTGACAACCCCTCTTAATATAGCATCCGATGACGAAAACTTCTTCCTCAATATAGATGGTTCTGATAGTGAGGCTCGCTATGTATTTCAGGTAGAAGATTCTTGTAGAGAAGCTAGAACTGTGGACTATAAAGTGTCTAACTTTATTCCTCCTAAACTCGAGACAGAACAAGAGTTCTATTGTACAGGACAAAAAGCAAAACTCTCTATACCTCAACTTGGAACTAAGGTCAAAATAGAGTGGTATCGCTCTGATAATCCTTCCCATATCTTGGGAACGAGTCACGAATTGGTAATTAATTCATTAACAGATGATGATTTTACTCATACTTATGGTGTAAGGCTTACAGGACAGTTCTCTAGTGATGTAAATGTTTGTATCGCTGGGGCTAACTTGCAATCTTATAAGTTCAAGCGTAAGGTAGTTACTATGCCTACATTTACAATGCCAGCTAATACTCCTGTAAGGAAGTGTATAGATGGTAGTGTTGCCAATGAAACTTTTGATTTGAACAGTTTGTTTAACAAACCAGCTGATCTTACAACTTATCTAGCAGCTAATCCTTCTGTTATAACCAAAATACGAGATAAAGCAGGTGTTGTAAGTGTACCTAATGATGGAATTGTAAATATTAATTCGATAGACTTCCTTAGTAGAACAATCACTTTTGTATATAGTGTACTGAATGCTTGTGGTGATAGGATATTAGAAGTAGAGAATACTCTTACAGTAGCTCCTGTTGTGTCTTATTACACAAATACAACAGTAAATATCTGTAAAGTAGCACCTACATATAAAGATATAAAAGAATATATCTTAGCTAATAATTCAAGTGTAAGATCGGCTAATGTAGGCTTTGATTGGTATGAGAATCTAGCGGATGCTAATGCAGAAAATAATAAAAAGTCAGAGACAAGTTCCTTGGGGACACTTACAGAAGGAACTCCTAAGACAGTATATTTACGATATACAAAATCAGGTTTTTGTAATGGTAAAGTCCTTGCTATTCAGGTAAATAAAGTTTCTACTGCAGCTCTTCCAGCAAAGAGCTTAGGGACTATTTGTGCACTAAATGTACTTCAGCTCAAAAAGCTGATAGATCCTAATGATTTTGCTAAAATTTTTATTTATCAAAATAACACTATATTACCAGATAACTATCAGCTTACAAGTGATAGTAATATTACCTATACTAAGCAGGTGAGTGATAATTGTCAAACAGCTAAAGCAAATGTTACCTTCACCGCTAAAGCTGTTACACAAGTAGAGGCTAAAACACTCTCTCTTTGTACAAGTTTGGATAATCGAGGAAATGCCTATGTAACTCATGAACAAGTCAAAGCTAAGATAAGGGAATCTTATCCTAATGCAGAAGCCAATGGTATAAAATTATATATAAAGGATGATTATTCAGAACGATATAGTGAATATACGCCAAATGAATTTTTTGTTTTTCAACCTTTATATTATACTGTAACAGAAACAGGAAAATGTGAATCAGCTCCTAAGCAATTAAATTTTTCTGCTTCAACTGATGTTACTCCAGCAGCTCCTATTAGTGTTTCTCTTTGTGAAAACACTACCGTGGCTGACTTATTGGCTAAAATAACAGGAAACAATAAGAAAGTATATAAAGATGGAGTGCTACAAACTTCTACAGATCCTATTGATTGGGATATGGCGGATAAGTACCAATATACTTTGGAAAATGCTGGAAAATGTCCTAGCCTTCAAGCAATTATTACCTTAACTAAATCAACTAATGTAACCCCTGCACCAACTAAAGTAGTATCTTTCTGTTCAGCAACACCTAAAGTTGTTGATTTGCGTACAGCTATAGGGGATAGTACAGCTAAGATTTATCTTAAGAATGGTAATCGTTATGACCAGCAACCAGATACAGCATTTATCAATACAGCGCTTACCTATTATTATACTATTGAGCAAGCAGGTAAGTGTATCAGTCCGAAAGGACTTATTGCCTATAGCATAGGAACTGCACCACAACCTGGAGGGTTCAATAAAATAGAAACCTGTCCTACTACCGTAGGTCAGCTCCGTACAGCAATAAGAGCGGCTGAACCAGCTCGTATTGCAGAAACACTTAAAATATATGAGGGGACTGTGGATCCACCTACTTCGGCACCTTTGGCTGATAATACTCCGATCACAGCTACCCAATATAGCTATACCTATACGCCAACAGGAGGATGTCCTTCTCCAATTCGTATAGTAGATATAATCAAACCTAATGCACCTACTGTAGCACAAACTACACAAATAGTTTGTGGTGCTACTGCTACTGTGGCTAATTTACAACCACAAGGACCTAATATTCGTTGGTATCAATCAGCTACAGGAGGGACACCTTTGGCAACCAATACTATTCTTACTGTTGGAGACTACTATGTGGCACAAACTAATGCTGGAGGAACCTGTGAAAGTACAAGGGTGAAAGTGACTGTACAACAAGGTACAGGAGGTAATGAAACGCTAAACTTCCAATCTACGAACAATTCTCTTAATTGTATCTCTACAGGTCAGTTGCGTTTCCAAATACAGAATGCTCAAACAGGTAAGTCTTACAGAGTACAGCTTACTGAGTACCCAACAGGCTATACTGGAGCTACTGAATTCACAATCACAGAGAGTGACAAAGATGGAGCTACTCCTTTTGTGAAGTTTACACGCTATAATATGCCTGCGGGTACCTATAAGGCAAGATTGATAACTTGTAACCTTGCCAATGGACAGCCTGTACCTGCAACGATTGCTCGTATGCAACGTGATTTTCCAGCACCTGATAGGTCTAATAATGATTTTGGTAATGATCAAACATACAGAGACCTCCAAAATGGAGGACAAGCCAGTTGTGATTATTTAGATATTCGTTATAGTAACAATACCAACTCACCATTCTATAAGTATTTCAATACGCCTGAGTTAGTACGACTATATGAATATACGGCTTATTCTGACAAAGACTTACAGGAGCACTATGGAGGTAACCCTAATGATGCACGTATAGTGTGGCGTGATCTTTTCACTGTGCCAGCAGGTACGTCCTCTGCTATAAATAATGTAATATACTATGATTTGCGAGTGCATAATCGTACCTATAACGACTTAAAAGGAGACACATCTAAACATCCTAAGTTCTATTTCCGTATCAAAGGACATAACAGCTGTAATAACCAAGCAACTCCGATGCTCGTGGGTAGAATGAGCTTTATGAATACAGGTATTGTCTTTGGAGGTACTTGCCAGTCGCCAGAGATGTCAGTAACTGCCGAGAACCAAATGGTGTGTTATCCTGTAAGTTATGAAATAAAAGATACAACTACAGGGCAAAAGGTAGGTGAGGGACAAATCACCTATGCTACTGAGAGAAAGAATGTTACTACATTGAGTAATGGACAACCTTTCAAGAGAGATCGCCGTTACCAAGTAATTTTCACCTCTCGAGATGGACAAACACAGACACAAACTAATAGTTTTGATGATTTTTATAGCTTAATACGTCCTGGAGGAGAATATATTCCTCAAACAAGATGCTTTGGAAGTAATGAAGCACCTAAGGGAAATATACAAGTGTACCATAGGGTGAACCAGTCAGGAACTATGTATTCTATGAATGGTTTCAAAGTTACCTTGTTGCAAGCGCCTCCTGGATATACAGATGAACCAGGTAAATTGAGACTCAATGTGCCTGTTACTATCCAATATACAGATCCTAATAAGCGGGCAACTAACATTATGGCAACTTCTCGTCAAGATGATATGACCCAAATGTTTACTTTGCCTGAGGGTACCTATAAGATTAAAGTAGAAGATACTTGTGGAAATGTAACCTATGTATATAGTGGTAGAAATTCCGCTAAGCAAGAATTTGATTTGGTGCAGCCACCTTATCAAGAGAAAGCATTGACTCCTGCAACAGAAACTGAATGTACTAAAGTAAAGGTATATCCTTTCAGAGGAAATGCTAATTTTGATTGGCTTAAGGTAAATAATCAAAATAGAAAAATTTATGTATACCTATTCAGACGTCCTAATGGTATAACCGATAGAGATGTAACAGTAAGTGGCAACTTATCCGATGTTGTAGGAGGTAAGACCTATATCAAAGCGGTATATGACCCAGCTAATCCTGCTTCGGCTGACCAGTATTTCTCCTTACCTAGAAACCAAAATTCTGAAGGTAGTTATACCTTTATATATGGTGCAAGAATAGGTGTAGGAGGTAGAGAAGAACAAGATCTAATTAAGTATATAAGTACTGGTGGTACAGAAGGTTGTGCACGTACTTTTGATATAAGTGTAGATGATGTACTTCTTAACTTTGATAGAAATGGCTATATAGGCTATAAGTGTGAGAACAATACAGGTAAAATTGTGGTAAAAGCCATCAATGGTATAGGTGGTTCTGGCACTTATAAATATGAGCTGTATGATGTAAAGAATGGTACGCTTATCGCTACCCAAACGGCTGCCAAGGGAGTGGAAGTAACCTTTACAAACTTAGGTACTTTCGCACCAGGACAGAACTCTCGTTGGGTGAGAATTACTGATTCGGCTTGTGCTTCAGAACCTGTATGGCGTCAGTTGCCTATAGCAGATGCTTCTCAAGCAAATCTTCTATTGAAGAATCCGCTGAATACAGCTTATTGTGAAGGGGCAGCCCTTACTATAGAATTGAGACCTATAGGAGCGACCAAGTATGTTTGGACATTGCCTAATGGTACAACCCAAGAGACTACATTGCCTAAGTTAGAGATCAACTCTCTACAAGCTGCTCATTCAGGTACTTACTCTGTCAAGGCAGAAGGACTTACCTGTGGAGCCAATGTACTTACTTTTAACTATAACATAACTGTTTTAAGTAGACCAACTGCTGGACAGACCTATACGTTCTGCCAAGGAGCAAATGTAGCTGCTCTCAAGGCAAGAGTAGATACCAATACTACTATTGTAAAAGTATATAAAAATGGTGTGTTGGTAAGTGATGATAATCAGCAACTTACAACAACAGATACTTATACTGTAAGTAAGTCCAACGCCTCTTGTGAAACGGATAAAGTAGGGGTTACTATAGCACTTACTAATCCATCAGCTCCTACAGTAGCTCCAGCTCGTACAGAGTGCCCTACTTCGGTAAGCACACTATT
>NZ_CAURLX010000065.1:0-7550 GCF_963525585.1 uncultured Capnocytophaga sp.
GCTTATCTCTGCAGTGTTTACCAAAGAATTATCCCTATGGTGGAAAGTCGTTTGTATATTTTTTGCGGTATCACTTCTTCCGGTCATTATACAGATTTTCCGCTCTATGTTTCGTTCTAAGGTCAGAGATCCTCTCAAGCAAAGGCGCAAGACTACCTATCGCAAAGACTATTAACTCTTACAAACTATCTTAATCCCCATCTCCGAGAGGGGAAAGGTTTTCAAATATTTATTATAAATACCTATGATGGGAAAAAACTAAAAAAATAATAAATAAATATGACATAAACCAAAATAATTTCTTACATTTGCCACCAGAAAACAAGAGGTGGTTTTTTAAGAAATTTATCCTTGATACAGAAGCAATTATATTAAAAAATTATAGAATGAAAGACTTAACAAAAATGACCAACATTGAGGACTTGCGCGTAGTATGTAAGCGCAATGTACCTAAGATGTTCTATGAGTATGTGGATACAGGTTCTTGGACACAAGCTACTTACCGTGAAAATGTTTCTGACTTCAATCCTATCAAGTTCAAGCAAAAGATCTTGGTAGATATGGATAACCGTACCCTCGAAACTACACTTTTAGGACAAAAAGTAAAATTCCCAGCTATGACCGCCCCTGTAGGCTTTATGGGAATGATGTGGGCAGATGGAGAAATTCATATGGCTAAAGCAGCTCAGAAGTTTGGAATTCCTTTTACTCTTTCTACAATGTCTATCTGTTCTATTGAGGACTTAGTGGAAGCTGGTGTAGAGCCTTTCTGGTTCCAACTCTACGTGATGCGTGACCGTGAGTTTATGAAAGACCTTATCCGTCGAGCTAAAGAAGCCAAATGTTCTGCTCTTATGGTTACGGTGGACTTGCAGGTGCTTGGAAATCGTCACCGTGATATTAAGAATGGACTTTCTACTCCTCCCAAATTCACCATTCCTAATTTGATCAACCTTTCTACCAAGATTCCTTGGGGATTGCGCTATGTATTTGGTAACCGTCGCTGGACATTCCGTAATATTGCTGGACACGCTAAGAATGTATCTGACCTTTCTTCCCTTTCTTCTTGGACAAAAGAACAGTTTGACCCAAGCCTTAGTTGGAAGGATATTGCTGAGATTAAGGAGCTCTGGGGAGGACCTATTATCCTCAAGGGAATTATGACTCCTGAAGACGCTCAGGAAGCTGTAAAATACGGAGCAGATGCCATCATCGTCTCCAATCACGGTGGTCGCCAAATGGACGATACCATTTCCTCTATCAAAGCTTTGCCAGACATGGTAAGTGCAGTGGGTAGCCAAACGGAAGTATGGATTGACTCTGGTTTCTACACAGGGCAAAATATGCTCAAAGCGTGGGCACTAGGAGCTAAAGGTATTATGCTAGGACGTGCTCCTGTGTATGGTCTTGGGGCTTATGGAGAAGAAGGGGTAACTCGTGCTTTACAAATATTATATGATGAAATGGATACCACAATGGCTTTCTCTGGTCATCGTAATATCCAAGATGTAGATAGCAGTATCTTAGTAGAAGGAACTTACCCTCTCCCTACAAAAAAATAATCTGATAAAGAAGGCTATCTCAAGGGATAGCCTTTTTTTATGGCTAATAGAAATAAAATATAAAAAATTTGGTCAATTTTCAAAAAATACGTAATTTTGGAAATTGTTAATTTTTAGCATTATGCAAGAAAAAAAAATTATTGATCGCTTTATCCGCTATGTAAAGGTGGATTCACAATCTGACCCAGAGAGTACTACCACACCAAGTACTGAAAAGCAATGGGATATAGCTCACCTTCTGGTAGATGAGCTTAAAGCTATTGGATTACAAGAGGTAGAGATAGACCAATATGGCTATATTATGGCTACCCTCCCTTCAAATGTCTCTCATCAAGTGCCTACAATCGGCTTTATAGCACATTATGATACTTCTCCAGACTTCTCAGGAGCCAATGTCAATCCTCAATTTGTTTATAATTATAATGGAGGAGATATTGTCCTGAATGAAAAAGAAGGAATTGTACTCTCTTCTTCTTATTTTTCCGACCTAAAAAAATATATAGGACAGACCATTATCACCACCGATGGACTTACACTCTTAGGAGCTGATGATAAGGCGGGCGTAGCCGAGATTGTTTCTGCAATGGAATACCTGATAGAACATCCAGAAATACAACACGGGAAAATACGTATAGGTTTTACTCCTGATGAGGAGATAGGAAAAGGGCCTCATAAGTTTGATGTGTCTAAATTTGGAGCAGAATGGGCTTATACAATGGATGGAAGCCACATAGGAGAGCTAGAATATGAAAGCTTTAATGCGGCAGGAGCTAAAATTCATATTAAAGGAAAGAGTGTGCACCCAGGTACAGCCAAAGGGCGTATGGTCAATGCTGTACTTATTGCTAGCGAACTGATAGAAATGCTTCCTGAGGATGAAATCCCAGAACGTACAGAGGGAAGAGAAGGCTTTTTCCACGTAATGAATATTAAGGGAGATGTAGAAAATACATATATCAACCTTATAATCCGTGATCACGATCGCAATAAGTTCAATGCACGCAAGGAACTCTTACATACCATAGTAAAAGACCTTAAGGAACTTCATAAGGATGCGGTTTTTGAATTAGAAGTAGAAGATCAGTATTATAATATGCGTGAGAAGATAGAACCAGTAATCCATATTGTGGAGATTGCAGAGGAAGCAATGAAGGAGGTAGGGGTTACCCCTGTGATACAAGCCATTCGTGGCGGTACCGATGGAGCCCAATTGAGCTTTAAGGGGCTTCCTTGTCCTAATATCTTTGCAGGAGGGGTTAATTTCCACGGAAAGTATGAATATTTACCCGTTCCTAGTTTGCTCAAGGCAATAGATGTAATTCTGAAAATAGCAGAACTTACAGCTAAGAAGTACCAGAAATAAATTGGCTTATTTAGTGAATAAAAGAAGCTGTCCTATTGGACAGCTTTCTTCTTTTAAAATAAATATGAATATAGATAGACTAATTTATTTTAGGATCTTTCATTCCTTGCTCGATCATATTATAGAATTGGTCGAGTTTAGGTAGTACAATGATACGAGTACGGCGGTTTAGCGCACGTCCCTCTGCAGAAGCATTGGAGGTAACAGGTACATATTCACTACGCCCTGCTGCAGTCATACGGGAAGCCGTTACTCCAAAGTCATCCTGAAGGATACGTACTACGGCGGTAGCTCTTAGTACGCTCAAGTCCCAATTATCCTTAATACAAGCATTCTTAATAGGCACATTATCTGTATGTCCTTCTACCATAAATTCAAAGTCAGGTTTATTATTTACCACCTTAGCCACTTTCCCTAATACCTCACGAGCACGAGGGGTTACATTATAGCTACCACTGCTAAAGAGCATTTTGTCAGAGATAGATACATAAACGACTCCTTTATCCACCTGAACAGTAATATCTTGGTCATCTAGGTTGCCTAATACTCCTTTTAAGCTCTGTACAAGAGCAAGGTTAATAGAATCTCTTCGAGTCACGGCATCACGAAGATGCTTAATAGTGAGGTCTTTTTCCTTAAGGCTCTCTAGAGAACGTTCTAGGTTGTCGGCTCCTTTCTGGGTAAGCATAGTCATATTTCCCAAATTGGTAAGTAATCCATCATTGTTCTTCTGTAGGATGTCATTCTTGGATTGTAATAATTCCTTGTCCTTAAGGCAACTATTGAGTTTTACAGTAGCCGTATTGAGCAAGTCCTCTGTGCTTTTGAGTTGTTCTTGGAGTTCTCGGAACTTTTTGTTGGATACACAAGAAGTCATCACAAGCCCTCCTAGTAAGATAAGTACAAATTTTTTCATTGCGTAATAATTTTATTTTTAATCTACCCGCAAAATTACGATTTCTTATTGAATAAAAAACCTTATGAAAGAATATATAAAAGTTAAACCTGTCTAAAATACGGCTTCTTTTCTTAAATCAGTTTAATTTTGCTGAATAACTTCTGTACTTTGATAGGCTAAAATTCAAAAAAAATACGTACCTTTGTAGCTTCAAAGATAAAAAATATCTATAATTATGCTGAAAAAAAATCTATTTTTGGGAATACTAGGAATAGCCACTTCTCTTAGCACTCAAGCACAATCTTATCAGTGGAAAGAAGCTCAGGGTGGAGGATATACCTATAAGTATGTAACAAATGACCCTACAAGGGCAAGATTCTACACCCTCAAGAATGGCTTAACGGTCATTCTGAGTCCTACCAACAAGGAACCTCGTATACAGTGCTATGTAGCCGTTAGAGCAGGAAGTAAGACGGATCCAGCTACCAATACAGGATTGGCACACTATCTGGAGCATTTGCTCTTTAAGGGAACCGATAAATACGGAAGCCTTGATTGGGAAAAAGAAAAGAAAGAACTGGATAAAATAGATGCTTTATATGAGCAATATAACCAAACCAAAGACCCTCAGAAGAGAAAAGAAATCTATAAGGAGATAGATAGGGTTTCGGGAATAGCTAGTAAGTATGCGATTGCTAATGAGTATGACAAAATGATGTCTGCAATGGGAGCCCAAGGTACCAATGCCTTTACTTCTTTCGAGCAGACAGTCTATACTGATGATGTTCCTGCCAATGCATTAGATAAGTATATTGCGGTACAGGCGGAGCGTTTCCGTAATCCTGTTCTAAGAATTTTCCACACCGAATTAGAAGCTGTTTATGAAGAGAAAAACCGCTCTCTGGATAATGATGGAAGCCTTGTATTGGAAACATTATTGGCTAATTTGTTCAAAAAACATAATTATGGACAACAAACCACTATTGGGACTGTAGAACATCTTAAAAATCCTTCCTTGAAGGAAATCAGAAAGTATTTTAATACTTATTATGTGCCTAATAATATGGCAGTAATTCTCTCAGGTGATTTTGATCCTGACCAGGCAATTGCTAAGATAGATAAGGCTTTTTCCTATATGAAGTATAAGGAAGTACCACCATATACTTTCGAGCAAGAAGCACCTATTACTTCCCCTATAGTTAAAGAAGTGGTGGGACCTGACGCCGAAAGCCTTACAATTGCTTTCCGTTTCCCTAGCACTCAGGAAAAAGATGCTATATTAGCTCAGTTGGTAGGTTCTATACTTACCAATGGAAAGGCAGGGCTGATAGACCTTAACCTAGTGAAAAAGCAAAAATTATTACGAGCTAGTGGCTTTACATATCTATTAATTGATCACGGCTTGCTATACCTCACCGCTTCTCCTTCTCAAGGGCAATCTTTGGATGAAGTAAGAAGCCTCTTACTCAATGAAATTGAGAATCTTAAAAAAGGAAATTTTGATAATGACCTGATTCTCTCTATCGTTAATAACATCAAAAAAAGAAAAATACAAGATACAGAATCCTATAGCAATAGGGCTTATGCCTTAATGGATGCCTTTACAGGTAAGGTGGACTGGCGAGATGAGGTGGCTTATGTGGAAGACCTCTCTAAGATTACTAAGCAAGATATCGTTGCTTTTGTCAATAAATATCTGGGAAATAATTATGTAGCTGTTTATAAACGCCAAGGAGAACGTACCAACGTTGAAAAAATAGAAAAACCAGCCATTACACCAGTTGAAACCAACGCTGATAAGCAATCTGAATTTGTTAAAATGATAAATCAGATGCCAAGCACTCCTGTAGCTCCTATTTTCTTAGATTTCAATAAGGATTTACAGAAATCTAAGCTAGGAAAGGCAGATGTTTTCTATGTACAAAACAAAGATAATCAGCTTTATCGTTTGAATTTCCGATATAAAATAGGCTATCTCAATGACCTGAAGATGAGTTTAGCCTCCCAGTATATCCAATTTTTAGGAACTGATAAGAAATCAGCTGAGCAAATCTCTAAGGAATTCTATAAAATAGCCTCTAGCTTCAGAGTTTCCACTAGCGAAGAATATACTTTCGTTACAATTGAGGGGCTACAAGAGAACTTTGAAGCCGCTGTGAAGCTCTATGAAGATCTTGTTCTAAATGCTAAGATAGATGAACAGGCTCTAAAATCCTTGAAGTCAAGAATCTATAAGTCTCGTACTGATACTAAGGCAAATAGAAACCAAATAATGCAGGCACTCACTAGCTATGCCATCTATGGAGCAAAGAATAAGTATAATCATACCCTTTCGGATGCTGAGATAGAAGCTACTACCGCACAAGAATTGGTGGATAGACTTAAGAAGCTTAACGATGTAGAACAAGAGGTGATTTATTATGGACCTGCTTCTCTTAAGGAACTTACTTCCAAGCTCAGCAAGTTACATAAAGTGCCCGCTAAGTTTGCCAAAGTTCCTGCAGCTCAAGAATTTAAGCAAGTAGAACAAGTAAAGAACCAAGTGCTCTTTACAGATTATGATATGGTTCAAGCTGAAACACGTTGGATACGCAATACTGTTCCCTATAATCCTAATGAAAGTACTGTAATTAAAGTGTTCAATGGCTATTTTGGAGGAAGTATGGGATCTTTGGTATTCCAAACAATTCGTGAGAGTAAGGCTTTGGCTTATAGTACTTATGGAATGTATAGAACTCCAAGGGAAAAATCAGAGAAGTACTATATGCTCGCTTATGTAGGCGCTCAGGCAGATAAGCTCAAGGAAGCGATTTCTACAATGGATGAGTTGCTTACTACAATGCCAGAGCTACCTGCTAATCTGGATTTGGCTAAGGAACAGCTCAAAAAGGATATCCAGACCGAACGTATTACTCAGGATAATATTATCTATACCTACTTAGGAGCAAAACAATTAGGACTTAATGAGGATATCAGAAAGTCTATCTATCAGAATATAGATAAAATATCAATGAAAGAGGTGAAGGACTTCCATGATAAGTATCTTTCTAAAAAGCCTTATACTTATGTAATTTTGGCTTCTGAAAAGAAACTTTCTAAGGAAGAACTTGAAAAAATTGGAGAATTCAAGAAGCTTTCCCTAGAAGAACTCTTCGGATATTAATCTCTATCTGAGAAAAAGAAAAGGTAATAAGCACTTTTACTTATTACCTTTTCTAATTCTCTGAAAGATAGATGATTGTAAAAAATTTTATTGAGGTGTCTATTTAGCTACATACTAATTGACTTTGGGAAACGGGAGAACGTTCTACAATTCTTTTCATTAATTTGTTAAAGATAGTCTCTTTGCTCTGTGAGCGATTGATTCTAAAACTGTATTCCGCTAAATAGCGGTCTATGTTAAATTCTGATACCCAAGAATATATACCTCTTATCCAAGATTTTACTTGGTGTATTACTTTGTGTAATGTAGGAAAATTCTTTCCGTCATTACTCGGTTTTTGAGTTATATTAAAGTCTTTTATAGGTTTATATCCTTTCCATTCGTCAGTAGTAACTTGTGCTGTTTTACTAATATGTTTGTCAAATATTGTTCGTAATGATTTTGAGGAAAAATCAGGTATTTTTAGTGCGTAAAAGCGCTTTACTTTGCCTCGGTCAGTAAGTTCCATTGCACAAAGAACTTTCTTTTTCTTTGTGTCATAGCTTCTACCTTGTTTTCCTTCCT
>NZ_CAURLX010000066.1:0-7194 GCF_963525585.1 uncultured Capnocytophaga sp.
TTTGATACTGATGTGCTTATGTTCTTTTAGCGCAAAAATAAAAGCGCAAGAATGTGATGAAAATGTTTATAAATCACTTCAGCAAACGCGTATTTCTACTTTTGATAAAGTAACACAAGGAGAGGATGGTGTATTTACCATTAAGTATCCTTTAGATGGGGTAACATATACATTCTCAGATCAGAATGGGCATACATATACTTATACCCATACAACGGCTGATACTTCTGTGGATATCAATGTAGGAGCTATCGATACAGAACGACTCTTTTCCTTAAAAGCACAGAAAGGTAGTTGTGTATATCAGACAGCTTTTGAGTATAAAATTACCCCACAGACCGCATTAGGCATAGCCATACGTGTGGAACACGAATGGTGTAATAGAACTGCTGCCCTTTATTATAAAGTGGTAGGAACAGGTGCCGATAATAGTAAGTATAATTTTTATCATAAAAAAAATGGGGAAAGTTATGCTACCATTCCTTCTCCAGTTACAGGGGTTCAATCTCTTAAGGCAGGTACCTATGAGGTAAAGGCTGAACCTAAACCTTCATCAGGGGCGCCTGCTGTAGCACCTCGTAGAGCTATTAAAATATTGGATAGAACCAGAGCAATTAATTTTGACCTTACCTATCTTCCTGCAAAGTGTGCTTCCGAGGGCTCGGGAATACGAGTGACTGTTACCTCAGGGAATTCACCTTTGTACTATACACTTTTGGATCCTGTAGGAAACCCTATAGCAGGATTTCCTAAGCAAACTTCCAATGTATTCACCCACGTACCTGCGGGTAACTATAAGGTAAGGGTAGAGGATTTCTGTGCAGGATCTTCAGGGGGTGCCGCCAATACTAAAGATATCACAGTTGGAAATGATATGATGGACTTTACCTATACTACTTTGACAGGGTTGTATGAACATAGTTGTGGCTATATGGCTTTTTATGATTTGGGGATTGGAGGACCTAATGTAAGAAATGTTGCTTTAGCACAGAATTTACCTTTCCCTTTTACGGTGAAGTTTGACCTAAAAGCGCCTTCAGGTACAGTCTATACGATAGAGCGTAATATAAATAATTATAGAGACTCAGCCCTATATTTAGAACATCATTATTACTCTGATAATATGTATGTTCCTGGCAGGCTTACAGACCAACGTATCCCTAAGGAAGAAGGAGAATGGGAAGCAACCGCAACAGTAACCGTCTGTGGAGTTACTAAAACATTGACTTCCGTCAAGGCGACACTGGTCAATCCTTTTAAGAACTTAATAGTAAAGGAAACAACCACCAATAATACTACCGCTTGCCATAGGGTACATCTACAATTGCAGAATAAGACCAATCGTGTGGTGCCTTATCTCAATATGTATGTGGTGGTAGAGCAGGCACCTGTTGGTTTCAACTATGAAGGGGCGGGATTCTACAAGATTAATAGTTCCAATCCGCTACTGCACGACAAGTATCTCAAGCTGATAAACAACTATAATTCTGATAATCCTTCTCAGATAGTAGCTCCTGATTTTCTTTCTCAAGGGGATACTTTCCGTTTCCGTTTGGTAGATGCTGAATGTTCTTCTCGTTCTGAATTGTTGGATGCGGTAACCATTACCCAATCAACAGCTCCAGAGCCACCACTGATAGGTATTGTGAATTTTGAAAGTTGTAAGGGAGTTACCGCTACAGCTGCTCCTTATGCCTCTATGCGAATCACAAAAGCTGGAGGAAGCGAAATTACACAATTAAAAGTGACCGCTTATGATGGCAATCCTGCCGAACTGCCCTTTGCATTGCCCTATACACTCACTGCTACAGACTTGGTAAAACAAGATACTTGGATGCTCTATGATTTACCTGCTGGAAAGTATTCCATAGAAGCTACCAATAAGTGCGGGGCTACTAAGACTTATACAAATCTAAAGCTGACAGGGGAAACTTATAATTTCAATTGGGTAGAGGGCTGTACCCCTAAGCTAACAGGTCAGATTACTTCCGATAGGGATTCTAGATATCATAAAGCAGTATTTACAGTAGAGTATTTTGATGAGGCTTCCAATACTTGGCGATTAGCCCATTCTAACTCTCATCACAGTTTAATCCCAAATAGCCCTATCAATGAGGAAATTACCTATGTGAAAAAAGGAAAATTCCGTCTTATCCGTAGGGTAGGTTCTGAAGGCTATGGCTTCGATTGTGAGACAGTGCTTTCTGAAAAAGAATTCAAAGGGGACTTAGAAAAGCCTTCTGTGTTAGGTTTTGGTTGTACAGGGGGTAAGTATCATATAGTGGTATTACCCAAAGGGGGAACACCACCTTTCAAATACGAATTGGTATCCAAGGCAGCACCAGGACAGACCAACCCTACACCTATAGGAATCGAGCAACAGGGAGATAACTTCTTTATAGATCTATCTGATAGTAACCTCAATACCAAATATTTATTTAAGGTAACCGATAGTTGTCTAAGATCTGATGTCGTAGAGACTACTTTGGGGAACTTGCAGGCTCCGACTATTGTAGCAGATAAGGAGTTTTATTGTTTAGGACAACAGGCTACCCTTTCTATACCTGATTTGGGACCAAGCATCTCTATTAAGTGGTATCGCTCAGACGATATGACCACTCCTAAGGGGGTAGGGCGAACTCTTACCCTGACATTGACTTCAGACGATTTCACCGTTGGGAACACCTATATAGCAGTACTGGAAATTCCTTCCAAGCCTGCGGTACAGACGTGTATCTCACGAGCAATACAGCCTTATCAGTTCAATTCAAAAACAAGCTATCCATCCTTTACCCTTCCTACACCTTTGTCTACTACTATATGTATTGATAGGTATACAGTTTTTGACCTTAAACCTCTATTTCGCAATATGCCTACCCTTTCAGGTGGGGTTACAGCGACTATTACAGACAAAGAAGGGGTTATTCCTGTATCAAATGACTATAAGATAAACATAGGTACCTATATCAAAGGAGAACATACCTTTGTCTATACATTATGGAGTCCTTGTCAAGGAAAAATTAGTAGTGTAGAGGCTAAACTGACTATTAACCGTAAGATAACTCCAACCACTAAAGATAGGTTAAAGGTATGCAACTCCTCTGTTACGATGAACGAACTCAAGACTTTAATCCTTGAAGGAAGCCCTCAAGTAAGAGCCCTAGAACCTGAGTTTCATTGGTATCTTTCAGAGTCTAATGCGCAAGCAGGTACCGCTGAATTATTAGGGACTTATGCAATTTCCATAGCTCACGGTACGACTCATACACTCTATCTGCACTATACCAAAAAAGATTACTGTGTAGAGACAATTATTCCTATCACTGTAGAAGGACAAACTGCTGTAACAGCCAAAACACTTACAGGAACTCAGTGTGGTCTGACTAAAGTGAGCCAGCTCAAGGAATTGGTGGATCCTGACGATAAGGAGAATGTGATTATTTATAAGAATGGTGAGGCATTAGCCGATGATGCTTTGATAGAGGATAATGTGGGATATACCTATGCCAAAAGAGTATATCCTTGTATAACAGCACAGGCTTCCCTTACATTTCCTTTTGACCAACGAACCTCAGCCCAACCCGAACAAGTAGAGGTGTGTAGTTTTAGAGGAAATGGAATACACGCTACTGTAGGACAGGTATTGGATGCTCTTAGAGCTAAGTATGTAGGAAAAACTATTAAGCTCTATATGGGAGATACGGATATTACTAATTATCGTCCAGACTCCAATTTGAATTTCATAGCCTCCGACCTTACCTTTACAGTACAGGAGACAAGTAAGTGTCCTTCCCTACGCTATAAAGTTACCCTACAACAGGCACCATTCTCCACGTCAGCTCCTTTGTCCTTAACTATCTGTGAAGATACGACAATAGCAGAACTTACAGAAAAGATTGAGGCTTTGGGATATACAAATGTGAAGATATACAGAAATACCTCTCTAACTGCTGCTAATGATTTTATTATATGGCAATCAGAGCCTTATTACTATAGAGCACAAGAGACCGGTAAGTGTCCGAGTCAGCTAACACCGCTGACACTGACCAAAGAAACAACCAATATCACTCCTGCTACAGCTCGCCGCTTTGAGGTGTGTCTGCCGCAAGGACATAGGCCACGTGTAAGTGATCTAAAGGCTTCTATAGGGGGTGATGTGAGAATTTTTACACGAATTGATAGCCGTAATTGGAGATTACAAGCTGATAATGCTTGGGTATCTCTTACAGGTGCTTATTTCTATACAATCCGTGAGGCTGGTAAGTGTCCCAGTGAAAAAACACCATTAATTGTTGCTGTTACCTATAAGACACCTACCCCTTCGGCTCCTAATGCAGGAAATTTCTGTCAAGGAAAGACTATAGCAGATCTTAAGGATTATATAGATAATACCGTAAATGGTACCATAAGGGTGTATGCTAGTAATACCGCCACAATACCTCTTACAGATACAACTGTACTTACAACAACAACTTACTACTATTCGACAGAAGAGACAGGACGATGTGAGAGTGACCGTAGGGCTATCACAATAGTTCTTGTAGCAACTCCTACTCCACGTCCAACCTATACCTATTGTGCTGGTACTAAAGTAGAAACTCTTTGGGATGATATAGATAATAATGATAGTGATAGGTCATTAAAGATTTATGAGAATGCTTCAGGAGGTACAGCCCTTGCAAGAAATACAGTTCTAAGAGCAGGTTATTACTATGTGGCAGAGTCTTCTTCGTCTTCTTCCTTAGGCAATTGTGAGACCTCTCGTGCCCAATTGAAGGTAGTACTACAGAACCCTGTAGCTCCTACAGTGACAACTCCTCAACAGTTCTGTTCTGGTGAGGGGAAAACACTGGCAGACCTCTCTACAGCTACCAATCTGAAATGGTATACCACTAGTACAGGAGGCACAGCCTTAGTAGCAACAACAACCTTACAATCAGCTACATACTATGCAAGCCAAGTTGTAGGAAACTGTGAGGGGGAAAGCCGTACTCCTGTAGTGGTATCGGTTACTCAAACTCCTGATAGACCAACTTTTATTACTACTCCAGAGAGCTGTGCAGCTCCCACTCAAGTAATTATTACTAACTATCAGTCAGGATATACTTATTGGCTTAATAATAATCAGTTAGCAGTAGATCCTATTAGCCATCGCATTACTACACTTATTAGGGCAGGAAGTTATACAATTAAGGCTAAGAATGGTAACTGTGAGTCCCAAGCTTCTGGAGTCTTTAGAATTAAAGCTCAGAAAACGGTTCCTGATGCGCCTACTATTACTCTAACAGCAGAAAGTTGTACAGCCCCTACAAAAGCAGTGATTGATAACTATGAATCAAGACAAACTTATTGGTATAATGGCTCCCAACTTACAGTAGATACTACTACTCACGAGATTACAGGACTTACGCCAGGTACCTATATCATTACTACCAAAAATAGAAATTGTGAATCATTAGGATCTGCAAGCTTTGTGATCAAGACTCCAAAAACTGTTCCTGCAACACCTACAGTAACGGAATCAGTAGCTCCGACCTGTACGACAATAGGAGTGATGAAAGTTAGTAACTATGATAATGTAAGTTATACCTTTATCAAGTCAGCTGATAATACAGAGGTAACAGGCGTTACAGTAGGTACAGATGGTGTAATTTCCAACCTTCCTGTTGGTAAATATAAGGTAAAAGCGAAGAAAGATAGTTGTGAATCGGTTCTTTCAGCAGAATTTGAATTAAAGGATAAGTTGGTCACTCCTCAAGTACCAACCCTTACCCTAACAGCAGAGAGCTGTACATCACCTACAAAAGCAGTAATTGATAATTATGTGTCAGGACAAACCTATTGGCATAATGGAAACCAGCTTACAGTGAATACAACCACCCACGAGCTAATGGGTCTTGCTGCTGGTACTTATACAATTACCGCTAAGAATGGTAGCTGTGAATCGGGAGCTTCATCAAGCTTTGTGATCAAAGCCCAGAAAACCATTCCTGCTACCCCTGCAATAACGGAATCAGTAGCTCCGAACTGTACGACAATAGGAGTAATGAAAATTAGTAACTATGATAATGTAAGTTATACCTTTATCAAGTCAGCTGATAATACAGAGGTAACAGGCGTTACAGTAGGTACAGATGGTGTAATTTCCAACCTTCCTGTTGGTAAATATAAGGTAAAAGCGAAGAAAGATAGTTGTGAATCGGTTCTTTCAGCAGAATTTGAATTAAAGGATAAGTTGGTCACTCCTCAAGTACCAACCCTTACCCTAACAGCAGAGAGCTGTACATCACCTACAAAAGCAGTAATTGATAATTATGTGTCAGGACAAACCTATTGGCATAATGGAAACCAGCTTACAGTGAATACAACCACCCACGAGCTAATGGGTCTTGCTGCTGGTACTTATACAATTACCGCTAAGAATGGTAGCTGTGAATCGGGAGCTTCATCAAGCTTTGTGATCAAAGCCCAGAAAACCATTCCTGCTACCCCTGCAATAACGGAATCAGTAGCTCCGAACTGTACGACAATAGGAGTAATGAAAATTAGTAACTATGATAATGTAAGTTATACCTTTATCAAATCAGCTGATAATACAGAGGTAACAGGCGTCACAGTAGGAACAGATGGTGTAATTTCAAACCTTCCTGTAGGTAAGTATAAGGTAAAGGCTACTAAAGACGGATGTACATCAACTCTTTCTGCAGAGTTTGAGATAAAAGATAAGGAACCAGCAACAGCTATAACTACCTCTCCGGTGGGGGCTACTTATACTCAGAATGCTACAGCAACAGCTCTTTCAGTAGTTTCTTCAGGAACAACGCCTACAGCTTATAAGTGGTATAGAAATACTACTAATAGCAAAACGGGTAGTGATGTAACACAAGTGGCTACTACGGCAACTTATAGACCACTTACTGACCAAATAGGAAGCCTTTTCTATTGGGTAGAGCTCACAGGCTGTGGTACTGTAGAGAGTGCAATTGCAGAAATTAAAGTAACGTCATCAGCTCCGACAATTACAGCAAATGATGATCCAGATACCTCAGTAGCTAAGGGAGGTGAAGTAGAAGTACTAAGCAATGATCGTTTGAATGGTAACCCAGTGGCGCCAACAGATGTGGATATCACTATTCCAGACAATGGAGGTCTTACAGGACTTACAGCGGATGCTACTACAGGTAAATTGAAAGT
>NZ_CAURLX010000067.1:0-7174 GCF_963525585.1 uncultured Capnocytophaga sp.
GGCAGAACGATATCCCGAGTAGCTACCACGCTTATCTGCTGAGAAAAGGAAAAGAGATTAAGAAACACAAGTTGTTTAATTAACAAATGAAAACAGAGAAAATATTATTAGCAGGAGCGACTGGCTATTTGGGTCAGTTTATATTAGCTGAGCTCCTAAAAAAAGAATACCCTACCCGTATTGTGGTGCGCAATAAGGCAAAAATAGCACCCGCCCTACTCACGCACCCGCTATTGGAAGTCGTAGAAGCCGAAGTAACCCAACCCCAAACCTTACAAGGCGTATGCAAAGGGGTGAGCAAAGTAATTTCAACCGTAGGGATTACCCAACAAAAGGACGGACTTACCTACGAACAAGTGGATTATGGGGCTAACAAAAACCTCCTCGATGAGGCTTTGCGCGAAGGCGTGCAGAAATTTGTGTACGTATCGGTATTCAAAGGTGAAATGATGCGGCATATTGCCATTGGGGCTGCCAAAGAACGCTTTGTCGATGCTCTTAAAGTCAGTGGGATAGACTATTGCATTGTGCGACCCAGCGGTTTTTACAGCGATATGGGTAACTTTTTAAAGATGGCAAAAGGGGGAAAAGTGCGTTTGTTTGGCAAAGGACAATACGCAATGAACCCCATTCACGGCGAAGATTTAGCTGAAGTGTGCGTGACGCAATTAGCAAGTGCTGAAAAAGAAGTGAAAGTAGGGGGTGCTGAGGTCTTTACGCATACCGAAATTGCGCGTTTAGCTTTTGAAGTGTTGCACAAACCTGTGAAAATATCCTATTCACCCGACTGGTTACGACGTTTTATTTTGAAAATAGGCAAATATTTGATGCCAAAGAGCGCTTATGGTACCATAGAGTTTGTTTTCACTGTAATGGCAATGGATTCAGTAACCCCAATGAAAGTAGGAAAACACCGATTAAAGGCACATTTTGAATCAATGAGTGAATTAGCTAATTAAGCCAATTCACTCAGAAGTTTATTTAAAATTTTCCTCTATTTTTGTGACGATATCTTTAGCAAGGCGTAATGCTTTGGTACCTTGTAGGAAGGTCACTACCGGAGTGGTGTTATGTTCTATAGCATCGGCAAAAGTTTCTAATTCCTCAAGAATAGCATTGGAAGGCTGTACCTCTGGGTATTCGAAGTAGATTTGCTTGCGTTCGCCTTCGGCATTCTGAAGAATCATATCATATTCGCTCACTTCTTCTGGAGCATCTTTCATATGGATGACTTCTACCTTTTTTTCTAAGAAATCCACAGAAATATAGGCATCCTTCTGGAAGAAACGACTCTTACGCATATTCTTCATCGAAATACGGCTGGCAGTAAGGTTGGCCACACAGCCATTTTCAAATTCTATACGAGCATTGGTAATATCAGGTGATTTGCTAATCACGGCTACTCCACTGGCTTCTATATGCTTTACAGGCGAATCCACTACACTTAGGAGCACATCTATATCGTGAATCATTAGGTCAAGCACTACAGAAACATCGGTACCCCTTGGGTTGAACTCCGCCAAGCGGTGAACCTCAATGAACATAGGGTTTGCTATGGACGACTTAGCCGCTTGAAAAGCAGGATTGAAGCGTTCTACGTGCCCTACCTGACCCTTTAGATGATTTTTTTCCAATAGTTGATAAATCTCTTCCGCTTCGGCTACCGTGCTAGTAATGGGTTTTTCTATAAAAATATGTCGCTTGGCAGCAATTGCCTTCATAGCACAGTCATAGTGAGAGAGTGTGGGAGTTACAATATCCACCACTTCCACCGCCTCAATGAGCTGGTCTATATTGTCAAAATAAGTATAACCAAATTCAGCTACAACCTTCTGAGCTTGTTCCTCATTAGGGTCATAAAAGCCTACAAGCTCGTATTTTTCGGATTGATTTAGGAGTTTTAGGTGTATTTTTCCTAAGTGTCCGGCACCTAATACGCCTACTTTGAGTTTATTTTTCATTTTTTAGGTAAGTAATAAGGTTATTTTTTAATAATATCCATTTTTTCAGCAAAATACTCACAGAAATCCCTCATTGTATCGGTCATTTTCTCATCTTGAGTAGCTTTGTAAAAAGTATCCGCCATTGTGTGTAGGGTCTGATAGAAGAAAAGTTTCATTTCCTCTAGAGGCATATCCTTTGTCCAAAGATCAATACGTAGGGCTTCTTTAGCTTTATGATCCCAAACGGCAAGGAACATCGCTTTGGCTTCTTGTAGGGCAACATCTCCATCAGGAGCTTCCCATAGGATACGTTCAGGAATGCGGTTTTCGTCCAGTTCTACTTGTAGTTTTATTTCAGAAGTATGATTCATTCGGATTATTTTTTAGGTTTATAATTAGCGTCTTTAAAGAGTTCTTCAGTAGGGATAGTCCCTAGTTGTGAGAGGGGAATGGGGTGCTTTTGCATATATTGCTTAACAATAGAAAGCCCGATGAACTTACCAATACTTCCAGGGGATTGGTTGTCCAAGTCCAGATAGAACTTGGAGAAGGGGGCAAGGTCAATGAATCGGTTTTGGACTTTCTTTTCGGTACTGTAAAGGAGCTGTTTGTCAATAAAATAGCGCCATATCTGAGCTTCGTTCTCCACTGCCCATTCATACTTTTCGGAGGTGTACTTGAGCAAGTCTTCTTCAGGGGTCTTGGGAAGAAACTGCTGGGCAAGGTAGAGGAGCTTTCCCTCATAAATCATTGCATCAAGGAAGGTAGTATTGCGCTGAAGGGGAATAATAGCTCGTGCCAAAGATAGGGCAACATCCGTAGGGAGGTATTTTTGATCCAGTTCTTGGGCAATATATCCTTCTATATCCACATAAAAAGGATGCTTAGCTCCCAAGTAGTTGTCCAGCCCAATAAGCAAGAGGCTATCGGCATAGATTACACGGGAAGGATAATCCACATCGGAGGTAAGAGTAACTATCTTGGCAGGGGTAAAATGTGGAAAATAGTACTTCACGTGCTGGTAGATATTCTTTATAGCTTTTTTCTGTTGGGAAAAATCACCAAAAGTCTTTGTTATTTCTGTAAAAAGCTCTTTTTGTAGCGAATCAGCCTGTTTTTCAGCCCATTCCTCATCAGAAGTATTATCAGGAAAGAAAAGGGGATATTTTGCTTTGACAAGCGGTAATTCTTTCGCAGGGGTATGGAAGAAGATAGAGTCCATACGCAGTAGCTTTACTTCCATTGGAATTTGGGCAATTTCCCTTTCGGTACGATCACAGCTTGCCAGAGCAAATAGGGAGACAAAAAGTAAAAATAGTTTTATTTTCATACGGCAAAGGTAAGAAAAAATATTTTATTTTTTTACAAGGAAAATCACTACTTTTGTCATTCCTTAATTTTCGTTGGTATGATAAAAGCAACTTTCCAGAAATATACCCTACAATTCAAACGTCCCGCGGGCACTTCGCGTGGGGTGCTTACAGAGAAACCTACATGGCTCCTTACGATAGAAAAAGATGGGCATCGGGGCGTAGGGGAATGTAGTCCGCTCCCAGGACTAAGCATAGACGATATGGCTGATTATGAGCGGGCAAAGCTCCTATGGGTTTGCCAGCATATTACCTTGGGCAAGGAGGCGCTTTGGGAACAGCTTGGGAGCTATCCCTCTATTCAGTTCGGGGTAGAGCAGGCTTTCCTTTCTTTAGAAGCTCAAGAGAAAGATATCCTTTTCCCATCGGCTTTTACCCAAGGGAAAGAGGCAATTCCTATCAATGGACTTGTATGGATGGGCGATAAGATGTTTATGCAACAGCAGATAAAAGAGAAACTCGCCCAAGGCTTTCGCTGTATCAAGATGAAAATCGGAGCGATAGACTTTGCTACAGAATATGAGCTACTTAAGAACATTCGTCTGGAATATACCCCTACCGACGTAGAACTACGAGTAGATGCCAACGGGGCTTTCTCTCCCCTTGAGGCTTTGGAGAAGCTCCAGCGACTAAGTGATTTACAGATTCACTCTATAGAACAACCTATCCGAGCGGGGCAGTACGAGGCAATGGCTCGCCTATGTGAGACTTCTCCCCTACCCATTGCTTTGGATGAGGAACTCATAGGTATTGCCTGCCCTGAGCGAAAAAAGGAAATTCTCCAGTGGATAAAACCTGCTTACATCATCTTAAAGCCCTCTCTTATAGGAGGTTATAGAGGTAGTGAAGAATGGATTACCTTGGCTAAAAAAGAAGGGATTGGCTGGTGGGTTACCTCTGCTCTTGAGGGGAATGTAGGGCTTTCTGCAATTGCTCAATGGACTTATACTCTTGGAAACTCCTTGCCTCAAGGTTTGGGTACAGGGAGCCTATATATAAATAATTTTCCTACTCCTCTAGAAGTAAAAAAAGGAGCCTTATGGTGGGTGAAATAAAAAAAATGTATATATTTGCACCAAAATAAGAACGATGGAACAAATATATATTTTCACCCTCTCAGCACTCTTCGCTTTGGCTATTTTTGACCTAATTGTAGGGGTAAGTAATGATGCGGTGAATTTCCTTAATTCCGCTTTTAGCTCTCGTGCGGCAAGGCTCCGTACCATTATGATTGTAGCGAGTATAGGGGTAGGAATTGGGGCAATTTTCTCCAATGGAATGATGGAGATTGCCAAAAAAGGAATCTTCAACCCAGAGATGTTCTACTTTGAGGAGCTGATGGTGATTTTCGCTGCTGTGATGCTAGCCGATATTGTTCTTTTGGACTTCTTCAATACAATGGGCTTGCCTACTTCCACCACTATATCCATCGTTTTTGAGCTCTTAGGAGCCTCGGTAGGGGTAGCTTTTGTCAAAGAACTGAAAGAAAAAGACCGTTTTTTCCACATAATTGACGGAGTAACAAATTATATCAATACAGGTAAGGTAGGGCAGGTAATTTCAGCTATTTTTGTCTCAGTATTCATTGCTTTTGTGGTGGGTTCCTTAGTGCAATTTCTCGCTCGTATCCTCTTCACCTATGATTTCGAGAAGCGGATGCGTTACTTCAGTGGAATTGTAGGTGGGATTGCCCTGACAGCCTTGAGCTACTTCTTGGTAATCAAAGGTTTAAGTGGGCTTTCCTTTATGCATAAGGAATATCTAGACTGGATAGACCAACATACAGGTTTGCTTCTAGGTATTTTCTTCGTAAGCTTTTTTATCTTAGGGCAAGTGCTCTACTGGTGCAAAGTAAGCATCTGGCGGGTGGTAATTCTCTCAGGTACTTTTGCCCTTGCGATGGCTTTTGCAGGCAATGACTTGGTAAACTTTATTGGGGTGCCGGTAGCGGCTTGGGACTCCTTCCAGCTATGGGAAGCGGCAGGTACACCAGAACGAACTATGACGATGGAATCCCTTAGAGAGAACGTACAGACACCTCAGATATTCCTTATCATTGCAGGTTCCTTGATGATTCTTACCATCTGGTTCTCTAAGAAAGCCCTTAATGTGATGCAGACTGAGATGAAGCTCTCTCAGCAAGGAGGTGGAAAAGAACGCTTCGAGGCAACAGGACTCTCTCGAGGGATTGTCCGCTTCAGTGTATGGATTACCTCCTTGATAGAAGCCCTTATTCCTAAGCGTACACTAGCATACATAGATAGCCGTTTTATAAAACCAGAAGAAACAAATAATAATATAGATAAGCCTGCGTATGATATGATTCGAGCAGCGGTAAACCTAGTGGTTTCCAGTAGCCTTATCGCTGTGGGTACTTCCTTTAAGCTCCCTCTTTCGACTACCTATGTAACCTTTATGGTAGCTATGGGTACCTCCCTTGCTGATAGAGCTTGGGGGAGAGAATCAGCAGTGTTCCGTGTGGCAGGTGTATTCAATGTTATTGGAGGCTGGTTCCTCACCGCTGGGGCAGCCTTTGTAATGGGGCTTATCACAGCCGTAATTCTCTTCTATGGGGAGATATATGGGCTCATTACAATGATTTTCCTTGTAGGCTACTTGGTGGTACGCAATGCCATTGCTTATCGCAAAAAACAACGTAAAGAGAAAGAAGCTCAGAAAAAACGTTTCAACAAGGAAGATCTTATTACTATTAGCGGAATTATGAAGCTCAGCTCCCAGAACATTGCTGGAGCGGTACAAACCATTGATGAACTTTACCGTGAGGTCATTGATAACCTTGCTGTAGAAAACCACAAAGGACTGAAAGCCTGCAAAAAACGCGCTAAATCCCTTACTTCCGACATAGAAGACCTTAAGAGTGATATCTATTATTTTATCCGCTCTATTGATGATAGTTCCGTGACTTCCAGCAAGTTCTATATACTGATTTTGGACTACCTCCACAATATGTCCAATTCCATTAGCTTTATTGCTGACACAAGCTATACACACGTGGATAATAACCATAAAAAACTTAAATACAACCACATAAGAAACCTAAAAAACATTTCTGAACAGATGCAACGACAGTTCCAGAAAATCCTTGAAATCCTCAATGTATCAATGTATTCAAACTCTACTACCCAGCTTATCAAGGACGTAGGAGCTATTAAAGACGAGATTTCTGAACTTATCGAGAAGCAAATACGCGATATTCGCACCACTGAATCCAGCCCTAAAAATACCAAGCTTTATTTCAGTTTGCTCCTAGAAACAAGAGTGCTTACCCGCTCTATTATCAATCTGATGACACTTTTCAAGGAATTCAAAGATCAGTATAGAGAAATGTAAATATTACGACCCTCATAGCAGAGCTACAAGGGGTAACCGAGGTATAGACGGAATACGGCAGGCGCAAGAGGCGTTCAATACGCATCGTGTAGGCTATGAGAAAACGTTGGCGCATAACGTAAAGCAGGATTCGGCTACTCAGATGAAAGCCCCTATGCTCACGCTCATCAACGAAAAGCTCGTGCCTTACGCTACTACAATGAAAATGGTAGATGCGACCAAGTACCGCCATTTCGCCGATACTGTAACACAAATCATCACCGATACGAACACTGCCATTAAAGTACGTTCCACTCACAGTGCTAAAGGTAAAGATACGCCAACGACTTCCGCCAAGTCATAGGCTTTTGGAAAAGACACAAAACCCTCCCCACTGGTAGAGAATACTATAAATGGGGAGGGTTTTTTATTTCTTACTCTTAATTTTCTCTATAGTTTTCGTATAGAACGTAGTTATATTAAGTCCGTATTGGGTATATTCACCTTTTTCTATAAACTTTTCGCCTGAGA
>NZ_CAURLX010000068.1:0-6589 GCF_963525585.1 uncultured Capnocytophaga sp.
AAGTAGATTAAAAAATAGTCGGGATGACTGGACTCGAACCAGCGACCTCACGCACCCCATACGTGAACGCTACCAACTGCGCTACATCCCGATTATCTTGTGTTTGCGGGTGCAAATATACGACTTTTTCAGTGATAAAAAAATTTTTTACCTTATTTATAACACTTTTATACACAATAAAAAAGTTGCCAATTTAAAATCAGCAACTTATAATTAATTTATATTTTGAGTTATTTATCCAACAAAAAGAGGCCTGTCTTGCATAAATTTATTTACTTTCTGAGCAATACCCTCTAGAAGTTTCTCATCCTTAGCATTATTGATTACTTCATCTATATAGTCAGCAATCATTTGCATATCAGCCTCCTTAAGCCCTCTTGTGGTAATAGCAGCTGTTCCCAATCGAATTCCACTGGTTACAAAAGGACTTTTATCATCAAAAGGAACCATATTTTTATTAGCTGTAATATCAGCTTTTACTAGAGCTGCTTCAGCTTCCTTACCACTAATATTTTTATTTCTCAAGTCTATGAGCATTAAGTGGTTTTCAGTACCTCCTGAAACAATATTATATCCCTTTTCGACCAATAATTGTGCTAATTTTTTAGCATTTTTCTGTACTTGAATTGCATAATGTAAAAATTCATCTGAAAGAGCTTCTCCAAAAGAAACTGCTTTAGCCGCAATAATATGTTCTAGAGGACCTCCTTGATTTCCAGGGAATACAGAGAGGTCTATCAGAGAAGACATCATACGAATTTCTCCCTTAGGAGTTTTAAGTCCAAAAGGATTTTCAAAGTCCTTACCCATCATAATCATTCCTCCACGAGGACCACGTAGTGTCTTATGGGTAGTGGTGGTTACAAAATGACAATGAGGGATAGGATCATTCAAGAGCCCTTTAGCAATAAGTCCTGCAGGGTGTGCAATATCAGCCATAAGAAGAGCACCAACACTATCAGCTATTTCTCTGAATCGCTTAAAATCAATATTACGAGAGTATGCTGAATAACCAGCTATAATCATTTTAGGTTTTTCTTTCTTAGCTATTTCTTCTATTTTATCATAGTTCAGAAGACCTGTCTCCTGTTCTACTCCATAGAAAATAGGCTGGAAAAGTTTCCCTGAAAAATTCACAGAAGCACCATGAGTGAGGTGACCTCCGTGAGAGAGATCAAATCCTAGAATCTTATCACCTGGTGAGAGGCAAGCCGCATATACAGATGCATTAGCTTGAGAACCACTATGAGGTTGTACATTCACATATTCAGCTCCAAAAAGAGCCTTTGCTCGATCTATCGCTAACTGTTCTACCTGATCCACTATCTGGCATCCTCCATAATAACGCTTTCCAGGGTATCCCTCAGCATATTTGTTAGTAAGTACGGAACCTGCTGCCTCCATTACTTGTGGGCTGACAAAATTCTCCGAGGCGATAAGTTCTATTCCTCGTAATTGTCTTTCATTTTCTTGTTGAATAAGTTGAAAAATTTGTTGATCTCTCTTCATTAGAAATAAGTATTTTGATTGGTGCAAATATAATATTTTTTTTCAAATATTTTAATCTTTGGCTGTGATTTATTTTCTTATAAATATTATTTCTCCTTTTTCCATTTTTATAAGCCGAGAAGGGGTTTTAGATTCTTGATTTTCTTGATTATAAGGCACTATAAAATCTACTAAGTCCCTAATATGCTGAGTAATCTGAGAGAAATTCTCTGGGCTAGGCTCTCCACTTATATTGGCAGAAGTAGAAACAATAGGTTTTCCCAAGGCATTTATAAGAGCCTGACAAAAATCATCCTGTACGATACGAAAGGCGATAGAGTGATCCTTTGCCAGAGGAAGTTCTGTAGTATATACCTTTTGATAGATTACTGAAGTTGGATACTTTTCAGCCTCTAAGAAAGCAATAATTTCTTGAGGTACTTTTACATATTTTTCAAGCATTCTAAGTGAGGAGACTAGCAGAATGAAATTCTTACTTATATCTCTTTTTTTGATTTCTTGTATCCTAGCTATTGCCTTTTCAGAAGTAGCATCACAAGCTAGTCCCCAAATGGTATCTGTTGGAGAAAGAATCACTTTTCCGTCCTTCAAGAAAGAGACTGCTTGGCTTATAAGTTCTTCCATTACAAATGAGTTATCTTATAAAGGCACAAAAGTAATCATTTCTATTGATATATTTTGCCTTTAAAAGTATTTTTTAATTCTACTATGAAAAAATTGATTATTTATAAAAAAAGATGTACTTTTGCGCGTTTTTTAAAAGATTCTGTATGAATATAACAAAACCTATTTTTTATGTTGCTTTCACAGGGCTCCTAGTGGCTTGTGGAGGAACTTCTAAGATTGCCTCTTTACCCCTAGAAACCTTTGAGGGTAAAGCAATCCCTTCTATACCTGAGAAACCTTCTAAGGAGGAACTTAAAGGATGGCCTCATCGTGACTTGCTTACCTCTGGATACCCAGGTATTAGTCTGGAAAAAGCCTATCAAGCTCTTAAAGGAAGAAAAGCACAAACTGTAATTGTTGGAGTTGTGGATTCTGGAGTGGATATCAATCACGAAGACCTTAAAGACATCATCTGGACTAATCCCAAAGAAATCCCTAATAATGGGATAGATGATGATAAAAATGGTTATGTAGATGATGTACACGGATGGAATTTTCTAGGAGAAATCAACCAAGAAAACCTAGAATACGTGCGTATCCTAAAATCTGGAGACAAGAAAAATCCTGACTACAAAAGAGCTGAAGAAAAATATAAAAAACAATATGATGAAGCTCTAGAGAAAATAGAACTTTATACCCAGATTAAAGAGAGAATCTCCCAGAGTGATGCTATGATCCAAGCTCACTTAGCCAAAAAGACCTATACTTTACAAGATTTGGAGAATATAGACACCACTTCAGTTCAACTGTTATCAGCAGTACGAGGCATAACCTACTTACTCAATAATGGTGTTTCTGTAAAGGATACCTTAGAAGAACTTTCTGAGGCTATTACCCACTATCAGGATCGTCTTAAGTATGGATTGAATAAAGAATTTAATCCTAGAGCTATCCTTAATGACAACCCTGATGACATCAATGACAGAATATACGGAAATAACAATGTAGTAGGTCCCACTGCCGATGGAGCCCTACACGGCACACACGTAGCAGGAATTATAGCTGCCGTTCGACATAACAAAATAGGAATTGATGGGGTTGCAGATCACGTTCGTATCCTTCCTGTTCGTGCCGTTCCTGATGGTGATGAGTATGATAAAGATGTAGCTCTTGCCCTACGATATGCTATTGATAATGGAGCAAAGGTCATTAATACTAGTTTCGGAAAGGATTTCTCTCCTCATAAGCAGTGGGTATATGATGCGCTAAAGTATGCTGCTGAAAAGGATGTACTTATTGTAAATGCAGCTGGAAATGACACTAAAAATATTGATACTCAGCTTTCTTTTCCTGACGATAATATCAATGGAAAAGAATTTACTGATACTATGATTACCATTGGTGCTCTTAATTATGAATATAATGAGAATCTAGTAGCTTCTTTCTCTAATTATGGAAAAAATAATGTAGATTTGTTCTCTCCTGGTGTACAAATATATGCTACAGTCCCAGAAAACAAATACAAATTCTTAGATGGTACCTCTATGGCTGCTCCTGAGGTGGCTGGTGTTGCTGCTCTTATTCGTTCTTATTTCCCTAACCTTAAGGCTCGAGAAGTAAAACAAATCCTAATGGAATCAGGAGTAACACCTACTATAAAAGAAGTATTAATAGGTGAGGAAAATGAAGAAAAAGAACCTAAACTAGTTCCTTTTGCTAATCTTAGTAAATCTGGAAAAATTGTAAATGCTTATAATGCTATTATTTTAGCAGCCAAACGAAGCAAATAATCTACTAAAATATATTAAGGGAAGTTCTTAAGAACTTCCCTTTTTTGATAACGATTTATACTTAAGATATGCTTTAAATAGCTTCAGTTCTTCCCAAGAATACGCCTCCCCTACTTGTTCTTTTAGCTGAGTAAGGGTTTGTCCTACTACATCTTCCTTGAATATATCTTCCAAATCTGTTATTTTATCCACAGGAAGTACAGAGGTAACCTCTAATATACCTTCTTCTACTAATTTGCTCAGGTGCCCATAGATAGTTTTTTCTGTTAATTTCCTTTCATTAGCTATCTGAGTAATTGACATTCCTTGTTGCCAAAGTTCATAAGTTTGCTGATAGGTAGAAATCTTTTCCTTATGCTTTTTCTCTTGGAGAGGAGCCATCATTTCTACCGTAGCAAATTGCCCACTTAGAGAGTCTTGCCTCCACTTATCTAATACTCGATTTAGAAGTGTTTCTCTATAGGAATTTGCCTTCTCAAAAGAAGCTTTTCCCTCTAAGACATCAGTCTCTATTAATGATTCAAGAATAACCTTTGTCTTCAATAACCGAGTTATTGCCTCTACTTGAATATCCTCTAATGAAGTAAGTTCCTCTATAAATGCTTTGACTTGTTTTTTCCCATTTACCTGTAAATGAGTATAGAAAGTACTAAAAGCAACCGATTCAAGTAAAGGGAAAAAATAGGAAAAAGCTTTATGGAATCGTTCTAATAAAAACTGAATATCATAATCTGGATTAGAAAATATTCCTTTGAGCTGTTTTACAAATTTCTCTGAATGCATAAGGATATTATCATAAATCTGAGCTTGTTCCTTTGCCCAATCTTTGAACTGATTTTTTACACTACGAGAAGTATCTCCTTTGTATGAACTGAGTAATATTCTCCATTGAGAGGCAACAGGTATCCAAGAGAAAGAACATAATACTTCTTTCTCTATGAAAGATTTTCTATCTGAAGAGAGTAGAGCTGGTAAGTTTTCTATTTTTTCCTTTTGAGAAGCATAGTTTAGAACATCATAAGCCGTATGAAGCTCTTGATTGGTAAAAGAAGACAAAAGAACCAATCCTTCCAGACTTCGCAAGCGAGAAAGTGCCACATAAGCCTGCCCAGAAGCGAAAACATCCTCCAAATCAATAATCGCTTTATCAAAAGTAAGTCCTTGACTCTTATGAACTGTAATCGCCCAAGCCAATCGCAAAGGATATTGTACAAAAGTACCCAATACCTCTTGGGTAATTTGCTCTGTATTAGGGTCATTCTTATAGCGGATATTTTCCCAAATATATTTACCGACTTCTATCACTGTATCTTCATCAGCTAACCTGACGTGAATTTCTTCCTCTGATAAGAAAATAACCTCTCCTATCTTTCCATTATAATAACGCTTGGGAGTATCCAAATCATTCTTTACAAACATTACTTGTGCTCCTACTTTCAGAGATAATTTTTTCTCTAATGGATAAAGATATTCAGGAAAATCATCTTTTATTTCAGCCTCGTAGTGAAATTCTTTTGCCTTTATTTCATTAAAAGCCCTTTGATTAAGCTGGTCTGCTTTATAATTATGAGTTGTAAGAGTTATAAATCCCTCATTATGAGAAGGATTAAAAGTCGGATTCACATATTTTTGTAGAATTCTCTTATCTTCTGAAGTTATCTCATTGGTACGCAAGTGGTTAAGTATCTGAACAAAACGTTCATCTTCCTGACGATATACTTTCTCCAGCTCTAGGTATAACAAGGGTCTTTCTTCTATTACTTTGGCGTGAAAGAAAGAAATTCCTTTGTAATAATCTTGCAAAAGTTCC
The DNA here is from genome assembly GCF_963525585.1 of uncultured Capnocytophaga sp. Classification (NCBI taxonomy): domain Bacteria; kingdom Pseudomonadati; phylum Bacteroidota; class Flavobacteriia; order Flavobacteriales; family Flavobacteriaceae; genus Capnocytophaga; species uncultured Capnocytophaga sp. The sequence continues at coordinate 5,716 of NZ_CAURLX010000068.1, forward strand.
CACTCTTGAGGCTTGACCACTGGAGGAAGCTGTAACAAATCTCCAATAAAAAGCACTTGAACCCCTCCGAAAGGTTCCGAAGAAGCCCGTACAGACTTTAACACTGTATCCACCATATCCAGAGTATCCGCTCTGAGCATACTTACTTCATCTATAATAAGAAGTTCTAACTTTCTAAGAATTTTCTTTTTATAGGAATTTATTTTTTGTTGCTTGAGTAATGCCGTAGGAGTAACTATATTTATATATTCAGAAGAAATATTTTTCCCTGAAGAATAAGGAATAAAAGTTGCCAAAGGAAGTTGGAAAAGCGAATGTAGCGTAACACCTTTGGCATTGAGGGCTGCAATTCCTGTAGGGGCTGCTACCATTACATTTTTGTAAGTATTCGTAATGATACGGTGTAATAGCGTCGTCTTCCCTGTTCCTGCCTTTCCTGTAAGAAAAATACAGCGATGAGTCTGATTGACAAAATCCAATACATACTGGGCTATCTCCATAAGTGCTATTTCTAAACCTACAAAGGTATAAATTTTCTCTCAAAGTAAAAAGTAAATTGAAGTTTTAGAATGACTAGGGATATAAACCTTTTATTCCTCAATTCCTTCTTTTTTTAAATACATCAATTGATTATACAGATTCTCTAAGGATAACAATACTTCTTCCTCCAGTTCTATATCCGAAAGAAGCAGGTTCTCTGTAGCTTGTAGGAAGGTTTGCTGAGTATGAGGTGACATAAGCCAAGTGGTTATTTGCTCATTAAGCTCTGGATGCTTGTCCTTAAAATAACTGTGCTTGAACGCTATTCCTACAGAGCGGAAGCTATGAGTGAGGAACTCCTCAAAGTAGTACAATGCCATTACCTTATCAGCCT
>NZ_CAURLX010000069.1:0-5953 GCF_963525585.1 uncultured Capnocytophaga sp.
AAACTATCTGAAGACACCGATTCACAATCCGTATTCTTAGCTGTAATAGTATAAGTACCTACTGCAAGACCTGTAATTTCATGACTTGTTGTGTCTACTGTAAGTTGCTCTGTTCCATTCCAATAAGTTTGTCCTGCTACATAGTTGCTGATAACCACCTTAGTAGGTGCTGTACAGCTTTCAGCCGTCAATGTAAGGGTTGGCTTAGCTGGAACTGGTTTCTTTGCCTTGATTTCAAAGACATCAGAGATCTCAGACACACAACCACCTTTGGTAGCTTTTACCTTATAGGTGCCTACTGCAAGCCCTGAGATCACTCCGTCCATAGCTACCGAAGCTGTAGTAACTGGTGTTCCGTCGGCTTTGGTGAATGTATATGTTCCTCCTTCATAGTTTGCTACTTTAACTATTGTAGGTGCACTACAATTTTCAGCAGTTATTGTAAAGGTCGGTTTAGCTGGAATAGCATTTACCACTACTTTCACCACCCGACTAATAGCTTCCCCACAACTGTTATTGGTTACCTTTACATAATAGTATAGGGTACCTGCTGTAGTGGTCAGTGGCGTATAGTTAGTCGCATTCGTACCTACTGGAGTACCTCCTGTAGTGCTATTGATAGTATTTTTATACCACTGATAGGACAATGTTCCTGCCAAGCCGTGGGTATCGGCTACCACTGTAAGTGTTGTAGCTGGGTCTCCTACACAATAAGATGATGGCTCTACTGGTTGAGTCGTAATACTTGGTGCGGGTTGTACAATTACTTTTACTTCCTGAGTAGCCTCACAACCATTGGTACGTTTTACCTTTAATATATAGGTAAAGGTAGTAGTTGCTGTCAGCTTAGCACCTGTATAGCGGAAATTAGGTTCCTTTATATTTCGGTCAGAAAGGTAAGTGAGTTTGTCACTTGCAGTCTTTCCTGTCCAAGTATAGCTAATATAGTCTGCTCCTGCAACACTATAAGTAAGTTGTTTGGTTTCACTTTCACAAACAGTGATATTATCCATCAAGCCCGATGTCTGAGTAGGAGGAATGATTTGTCCTATTACATCTCCACAGAGACAAACATTATCCTCATTCTTAAGTACCAAGAGCAAGCGGCATACCTTATCCTGATCTACTGCAAAGGTAAAAGTCTGCTCTGGTGAAGTAGTTCCCTGTGGCAAGTTCAAACCTGTAGAGGTATGGCTAGTTAGTATAGTATCTGCTGAGTCGGCTATACCATTATTATTAGCATCATAATATAGGGTAGCTTTTACCATCCCATTGGTAAGCGCGACAGCGGCTCCTGTATCATTCTTTAGCTTATACTTGATGGTAAGCTTTTCCTTACCTCCTTCAGCTACAGAAGTCGTGGTAAGGTCTTCTATAGAAATGGTAGGACGTTCGTTCTTGATAGCAACCTCCACTTCACTTGAAGTGCTCACTAGCAGTTTAGGACAGGTATTTCCTGATGAAGGACAAGCAACGCCTCCCTTCTCATCCGTAGTAATCGCCTTGAGCTTCAATGGACGATCACAAGGAACAAGGACATTCTTTTGTTTAATTCTAATACCTGCTATAAACCAATCTCCTGCTTTCATATTCTCAGGAACGGTCAATACGACTTCACTTCCTTGGGACAGGGTTCTTTCCTCACTCGCCACTCTTTCTGGTTCATCCCAATCAAAAGATCCAGATCTATTTCCTTTGAAAACATTTCTTCCAGCAGCTAATTCATAGCCTTCTGGTAAGGTAAAGCGTAATCTCGCCTTATCAAGCATCTCAAATGTTGGATCTGGAGAATTTACAGTTACTTTCGTAATATAAATAATACCATTATCACAGTATGAGGCGTTATGAAAGTTATATCTCGGGTCATTATATTCTGTAAGCGGATCTAAAGTAATGGTATAATTATCCACATTTACACCTTGAATACCTGCTAAAATGGCACTGCTCTTATCTCCAAGGGCTGGTCTACCACAGAGGTTGTTGCCCTCTACTTCTATATCAAATGACGAACCTGCTGAGAAATTACAATCAGGAGTTACATCAAAAGTAAGTTTAAGCTTACGGTTATTAGCATTGATAGGTTCACTGATAGAGCCTAGTAAGCTACCATTAGGCAACACATGGCTTAGGTCATAGATATCCTTATTTCCTACTGTTGTATGGAGAATATTTTCTGTTCCTGTACCTACATGATAGATAAAGCCACTAGCCAAGGGATATTCTACCGTTACATTGGAGAATGTTATCCCCTCCCCTCGGGTTACAACTAACTTGGTATCGTAAAGGTCTCCCTCCTCGGCACTGTTAATCTCATAGCTATAAGAAGTAGCCGCACACATAGGAATGGTTCCTTTCTTATCGGCCTTGTCCTGACCTGGGTTAGTTGAGGCTGCTGCTATTTCTTTTTTACTCTTAGCTACGGTTATATTATAGGTAATGAACTTATCACTACAAGTGTTACGATAACCTGTTGTAGGGTTTTCCCAACAGTTCCAACCTGCATATACTTTGAGCTGCAGGCTTGTGGCACAGCTGGTGACCTTATACTTGAGCTTGAACTGGCGTTGGGTATTTCTCACGATCTTACCTTCATCACCTTTATCGCTGAGGAAGAACATCTTCTCCCCTGCGATACTTCCCTGTGGTGTATAAGTATATCCACCTCCTGTGGTTTCCTCCAAAGAGATGATTTCTATACCTACTACCTCAGGAATAGAGATCCAGCCATAAGGTGCATCTTGGTTCTTGGTATTGCTTAACTTAAAGGTAGCCTCCATCTCACGCTTATTAGCTTTTACTGTTAGGGAGGATATAGCATCAATCTTGATTTCTGGTTTATCACTTTCTCTAAAGAGAATAGGACGATCATTTAGATAATCTGTAGCAGGAGCGCTCTGGGTTGTCTCTGCATAGTGATAATAGAAATCGTCATATTCTATATTAGTATCTATTTTCTCTTGCATAGCCAAGGCGTCATTATCTTGCTGCACTTCAGCTTTATTGCCATCTACCGTTTTAGACTTGCAAGAAGGTTGTATAAATGGTTTGATATACTCATTATATTCATTCTCTACGGTGAGCATACCAGCAGGTAAGTGTCCTGAGTGTCCCTTAGCAGGGTTTATATAGGTATAGGTTTTCCACGTACCATCGTCGGCTACCGCAAGGTTATTCATATCCACTGTAGCAGCAGCAGTTTGTCCTACTGCTGTGGCATAAGTATACTCTATATTCTTTATGCGATAAGCACTTGGCATACGCATTGTTATCTTCTTGATAAGACGTGCAGGACGGAATTCTTGTGAAAAATAAGACCCTCCTGGCTTGAACCTACGTGCTCCATAGACAAGGTTAGACCCTAAAGGTGCTGCACTACAACCTGCCAACTGTGTATAACGGTTGGTAGCTAACAAATGTCTTGTTTCAGCTATATAGAATACAGGCGTTAAGTTCGCACCACAGTGTTTTTGGGCTGTATGATACCCCTCTGTGCCAATGGCTGTATCTGTATCAAGATTATTAACTGTATAGAAGAATGATTCTATACCTGATTGTACATCCACAGTTCGTTCATAGCTGTTAGCTGTGTTAGCATTCTTTACTTGGTAGGTTGCCACTGCTGTAAAAGTAGCTCCTGCTGCAAGTGTCCTTGATGGCAACAGTGTGGTAAGATCCCAACGGAAAAACTTCTTACCTGCCGCATTGGTTCCTCTTGCAGGATTGGTAGCTGTTGCTGTAAAGCTTTGTACAGCCCCTCCATTTACCTTGAGGCTTATTCCTTTAGGCTCTAACTCAGCTGTGTTCTCTACCTTTACATAATAGAAAAGGTTATTGGCTGTTGCAGAAGTATGTTGTCTCCCCTGAGAGATAAACTCTATATCATCTAAGTAAAGTGCTCTCATACGCTCCAATGGTGATACATTGGCTCGTATTTGTCTTGCATTCATATTATGATCTTTCCAACCATACGAATTGTCTGCACGCTCCACCACTGTACTAAGAATACTTGGGCCTTGTATAGAACAAGGTGAATCACAGATAGTAGGTATATTAACTGTTTGATTACATACCAAAGGTATATCACAATAAGAACTATTTCCATTCTTAAGCATCAGATATACTGAATAGGTAATAGGTGCCGTAGCCCCATTACAATTCTGTAACAAAGCATCAAAGCTAAGGTAACCTGGTGTAAAATCTGGATCAGAAGAAGTATTGGTTGTAACAAAGGTAGCTGTTGTTCCTGGTGCTACATCTGACTGATCAACAGGTCTTTCTGTGGAAGCACCAAAAATATTTGTTTTGCGATAGAGCTTTACATTTTGTAGTTTTATCCCTGCAGGGGTGGTTACTACATACTTGAATTTACGCTCATTATTTGTTGTGTTACCATTTTTTAATTTTTGATTGGCCACAAGTGAAGGCCAGTTCATACCAGGGGAAATATACCCTGCCGAAGATACATTCTGTACCAACTGCACAGGTAGCTTGGAGGCATCGTTCACCCCATTGAAATACACACGCAAGGTATTGTGATGGATAGAATGTAAGTTTGACCATATACGTTCTCCTGTACATACATTATCATATAGTATATAAGAAGAAGGTTGCACGCTAAACATCGCATTAGTACCTCTGCCTGGTTGTAAGCATCTTACACCTGCTTTCTTTTTCAAATCAAAAGCTATCTGGAAATAAGCGCCCTTTTTAAAGTCATCCTTGAACCCATCTCCATCTTCATCGGTAAGCCCTACATCTTTACCTGCTAAAGAAGTGGTTGAGAGTGCTGCCAAATTAGTAAGTACTATATGTCGCCTATCAGAGGGACCTACAGTGGCAGGAAGTGAAACAGTTGTCCCATCTCTGGCTATCAAGCGTATGTTATCTGGCTCATAGTTTGAAAATTGTACTGAATTTTCTTCATCTAAAAGTCTGATTTCTAAATTATAAGCAATTCCTTTATCCGTAGCGGCATTATTATTATAACGCACATAGAAAGTCCCCAATACATTACCACAGAAGCCATCCTTCCATTCAAAATAGGTAAATGTACTGTTACCATCATAGTTAATAATAGGAGTACCTGTACTTACTGTAATATTTTTGGTATTAAATTGTGTCTCAAAAATATCTGTATGGTTGCTGCCCCAGTAAGCATAATATGTGTTTTGTCTCCCACCTGTACATTTGCTTACTTTATATTTCTCTGTAATAGTAACTTTTTGATTATTGAGCAAGTTTGCATCTGGGATTTTGTAGATAGGCTTACCTGCATTAGGAAGTCCTACGGGCACTACACCTACCTGTGTCAGTGGTGTACCATTATAGGAGACACTCTCACCTACTACATCTTCAGGATAGTCGATAGAGAAATACACATCCTTCACCTTTCCATTCCCCGTATTACGAATATCAAAATTTTCCGTACGTACTCCCAATGCGTCACTTGCTGTAACAGGTAGCTGTACCGTTAGGGTAGGACGTTGTAGCTGGTAAAGGTTTGACTCTTTAGCAGGGTTAGTTGATACCCCTCCTATAGTAAGGACAGTCTGATCTTTCAAGCCTGTAGCAAGAGCTGTATTGGTAAGTACTGCCTTAATTGCCTTACGCTTAAGCTTTATAGTAACAGCACCTGAAGCATTTGTAAAACTAAAGACAGGCCTATTAGCATCAGTTGAACCTGTTTTAAGTGTTATAGTCGCATTTGTAGCTGTTACTGTATTAGGGATATACTCTATCCCTGCTGCAAGTTTCACATCCAACTCACCTGCGGTTTGCCCTGTAGGCATATTAAATCTTATAGTGAGTTCTCCTACAGAAAAATCACTATCCGCCGCAAAATCTACAGGCGACTGCGCTGATACTCCACTAATGGTTTGTCCCCACAAAGTACTCATGGAAACAAACAAAAGAATGAGAATCAATAATTTAGATCCTTTCATTGCTAGTTTTT
>NZ_CAURLX010000070.1:0-5808 GCF_963525585.1 uncultured Capnocytophaga sp.
ACTCTTGTATCTGAAAAGTGCTTATACATCGGTGACCATAAAGTCCTGTAAGGTACAGAAGTACAGGATATTGCGCTTTTTCCTTGTTTATAGGAGCTTTTACTAAGGCATTCGAACGCTTGAATTGCAACGGATAAAGCAACGCCTTCGGAATATGTAAAAGCTCTGAAATAGCCTCGCTCACCTTTGTAGCTTCAGGGATATAAGGGGCGTAATCGTGGTGAGAGGTATTTTCGGCAGGGTACCACACTTGTATAGGGATTTGTCTGACTTGGTGTTTATCAGTGATGAAAATCTCCTCCCTATTAGGGTCGGTTACACAGTAAGTTACTGTACCAACAGCATACGTGCCCGTAGGTTTTGCAAAAAGCACAGGGCGGAATATATAGTAACCCCCTCCTACGAGCAATAGCAATAGTATGGTGATAAGGATATACATCTTTTTCTTTTTCATTTGCTAATTATATTGAGGTAGTGGCAAAGATGCGCAATGAACCATCTGTTTCTTTGCGTTGTATATAGCCTTTGAGGGTCATTTGGTGTAATTGTTTCTTTACTGCTGCGGTGGCTATCCCTGCTTTTTGTGCTAATTGCTCAATAGTAATCATCGGGTTTTCTCCAATAGCTGTAAGCATTATAGCAGTTGATGGACTACGAAAGACAATGCGCTGCCCGTCATACCACCATACCTTAGCAGAGGTTTCTGTAGCAAAGGCAATCATATACTGCAATTCTGTGACAACTAATTTTTTAAAGAAGACCGAGAAAGGAGCTATTTGCGCCAAAGTAGCTTGCGCACCTTCTGAGGGACTTAGTCCTACTCTTACATCGGCTTGGTGGAGCGCATCTAAATATTGCTGTTTGTAACGATGCCTCACTACAAGCATTGGCAAACCGTGGCGGGCTAAAATGTAATTGACCATCAGTCGGGCTATGCGTCCGTTACCATCTTCAAACGGATGTATGCGAATATAGCGATAATGAAATAAAGTAGCTAATTCTACCGCAGAGAGCTTTCCTGCTGTCTCAGCCTCGTTATACCAATCTACAAGGTCGGTCATCAGGGCAGGAGTTTCTTGAGGAGAAGCATACTCAAAGCGGTCGCCATAACGGGTAATCACACTATTAGGACGTGTTTTATAGCTCCCAGCGTGAATTATGTAGCTGCTAATAGTACCATCGGGCAAGGTTTGATATACTGTATAGTCTTCTCTTAATAGGGTTTGGTGTAGCAAACGGATAAAATGTTGGGTAAGAGGTTTGCGTTCAGAGAGTTCTTCTTTAAGCATTTGTAAACTAGCCTCGCTGGCTTTCATATCCATAAAATCCTTCATATTTCCTTCACCGCTTACTTTCCCAAAGAGTAAGAGCAATTCCGTTTGTCCATAAGTGAGCGTATTTCCCTCTATATGATTACTATTATAGTTATAATCTACAGTAAAACGCTGAGAGAGTAAATATTCCTTACGCTTGCTAAGAGGCTGTAAGGCTTTCCACTGCTGATATAGATGAGTTATTCTATCCATAATATATTTTTTTGCACTCAAAGGTAGCCACAGGCTACCTTTAAACGGTATAATATGCAAAAGTACATATTATTTTTTACTTAACCTACTAATTTGTAGCTTTTGAAAAAACGCTCCCAAGCAAGAAGACCACTAAGGATATAAGGATATACATCTTTTTCATTGACTAATACAGTGAACAAGTTCTGTTTTCAAGCTACAAAAATAAGGATAATTGATGGATTTTCCTTATCTTTGTACTTTCAAAAACCTTTCTAATATGTCAAAAAGCAAAAAGCTCAATGTACAAGGTAATGAGATAACCATTATTGAAAATAAGGGCAAAGAATATATTTCTCTTACCGATATGCTGAAAGCCAAAGATGGTGATTTCTTTATATCTGATTGGTTACGTAACAGAAATACTGTAGAATATTTAGGTATTTGGGAAAGTGTATATAATCCCAGTTTTAATTATGGCGAATTCGCCATAATTAAAAGTCAAGCGGGACTTAATAGTTATAAAATCAGTGTGAAAGAATGGGTTGAAAAGACGAATGCAATAGGACTAAAAGCGACAACAGGTAGATACGGAGGAACTTATGCCCACCCTGATACTTGTAGCTCGTGCCAAACAAATTAATAAATCAGTAAATTAAAAAACATAATGAAAAAAATTCTTTTTTTATTAAAACTAACCTTGCTGTTGTGTAGCTTTACGGGGTTGACACAACCTAAATACTTTATCTTTGAAGAAAAGGGTAAGTTAGGATTGGTAGATTTGCAGGGGAAAACAGTGTTAGCCCCTACTTTTAATTCTATAGAAGAAAAACAACCATACTTCTTTGCTTGTAGTAAAACAAAAGGCTGTTCAGTATATAACGAAGATTTACAACTCGTTCTTAAAGGGGATTATAACTCTATAGAACTTGGCTGTGAAGGTCAGTTTATTGTTGAGAAGAATGGAAAGTATGGGGTGGTTTCTGAAAAAGGTACTATAATACTCCCCTTAAAATATTCATTTATAAACTCTAACAAAAATGGGTATACCGTAAAACTTAATGGGAAAGTAGGTCTTTTTAACCTTGAAGGGAAAGAAATTATCCCTATAAGCTATCACTGGATTTACACCGATAAGATAGATGATAATATTCCTATTGTAGCAGAATTGGATGGCAAAGAGGGATATATCAATACTAAAAATGAATGGGTGATACCTCCTACCTACAGAGATGCTTTCGCTTTTCGACAAGGTTTGGCTAAAATAAGGGAAGTGAGAGATTACATATATTATATCAACCTTAAAGGAGAACCTGTTATTCAAGATTTTGATGCCAATGTGATTGAACCTTCTGACAACACTTACATAGTAGGTGTACGTAAGGAATGTAAGTATATGATCTATGATTTGAATGGTAATTTGTTAGATACCTACGATCTTTTAAGAAACAATTGGAGTGATGATGCTATTTTCGCGGTTAAAAAAGGGGGTAAATGGGGCTATATAGATGGCTATGGCAAGGTAATAATTCCGTTAGAATATGAAGAAGTCCGTAATTTTAGCGAAGGTTTGGCTGCGGTGCGCAAAGATGGTAAATGGGGGTATATCAACCTAAAAAATGAGGTAGTGATTCCGATTGAGTTTACTAATAGAGGGGTAGGCTCCTTTAAAAATGGGGGGGCTGAATACTATACTGATAGAGGTGCAGGTCTTATCAATCTGAAAGGAGAAATAATAGCTGAACCTAAATATAATAGTATAGAATACGTAAGAGAGAACGTTGCTATAGTATCTTTTGATAGTTATTACTATCTATACGATTTTGTAAAAGAAAAGAAACTAAAACGCCTTGAAGAAATAAGAATTGAAGAAGTTCTTATTGATGAACCAAGATGTGACTAATTGACAAATGTCCTCCACTAGCAGGTGCGGGGGCGAGTCGCCCCTGACAATTTTTTTCTTTTTGGGGTGATAAGAATAATTACCTGTGCGAGGTGTGAAGCCACACAGGGGCGGGTCGCCCCTGACAATTTTTTTCTTTTTGGGGTGATAAGAATAATTACCTGTGCGGGTGTGAAGCCACACGGGCGATTTTCTTTCTTTTTAAGGTTATAAGAATAGTTACCAGCCTTGCAGGTTAGCGAGGATATCCGAGGCGGTCTGTCGTCCGCATACATAAGGCTCGTGACGAGCGTTCTGACGGGTGAAATTCCCATTGCCTCCAGCAGAAGCATAGCCAGCTTGAAACACTGAGTTTTTCCAGTTTTTAGGGCGCTTCTGCGCTTCTTGAGCCTCTCGCTGTTCCCACGAATGAACGGCAGCCTTCCAGTTTTTCATAGGCTGGGAGCCCATCTGCCAGTCTCTAGCGCTATAGAACTCATAGAAGAGCGCCCCAGAGATGCCATTGCCCCGCTCTCGGCAGTAGGCTTCTATCTCGGCGATAGTAGGGGGTGTAAAGCCTCCTGTAGCAGTGCTTTCCCTATCTTGAGGGACGGCATTGTCTCCAGAAAAAAACGCTCTCTCCTCGTCTTTTGCAGAAAAATTTTCTTTCCCCTGAGCAAGTCTCTCTTCTTTTATACGGGAGCTCTCTTGGGGTGTATCCTTCGGGGCGGAGTGGTTAGCCTTCTTCGGAAGGGACTTTTTGTCCTCTTGTAAGTTTTTGTTTTTCAAGGGTCTGCCTCCTTTTTTTCCGGCTTGGCTACGGGCTTGGGATACCGAGAGGTATTTTTCTATATCTCGGTCGATGGTCTGCTTGATAAAGGCAAAGGCGACACTCGCCAGCGGGGAGAGTTCCTTAGGGGCGGTGCCAAAGGCATAGGCGGTGATAGCTTGGTAGATTTCCAGCTGTATGGTATCGGGCAGGTCGTTAAGGACGTTTGCCCAGTCTTTGTAGAATATAAAAGTTTCTTTTTTCATAAAAGTTATGGTTCTGGGGCGAGTCGCCCCTGACAATTTTGGGGCGGGTCGCCCCTGACATTTTTTTCTTTAAGAGTGTGAAGCCGGTGTGAAGCCACACGGGCATTTTTTTGCTAAAAATAAATTCTCAGAGGCGAGTCGCCTCCCGTACGGGCGTTTTTTTCTTTTTGGTGTTATAAGAATAATTACCTGTGCGGTTCGCACCGACTCGCCTCCCACACGGGCAATTTTTGCTTTTTATGAACTATAAGAATAATTACCTGTGCGGTTCGCACCGACTCGCCTCTTTTTCTTTTTGGGGATAAAAAATAATTGTCAGGGGTGGCTCACCCCTCTTGGGGCTTTATGTTGGTAGAGATAGTAGAGAAGAATAGCATAAGTGAAGTAGTTGTTTTTACACCGCAAAATTACGACTAAAATCCGTGAAAAGCAAACACTTTAGCGGTTAAACAAAGAATAATTATTTGTTATCTAGTGTTAATTACAACAATCTCCCTCCTCCACTGGGTGCGAAGGTGCGAAGCCGCACGGGCGTTTTTCTGCTCGCGCCAGCAAGTACGAAGCCGTACAGGCATTTTTTTGCTAGAAATAATTGTCAGGGGGTACGAAGCCGTACGGGCATTTATAATTGTCCGAGGCGACCCGCCTCCCGTACAGGCATTTTTTTGCTAGTAAATTGTCAGGGGTGACTCACCCCCCTCTTTTCTTTTTGCGCGGAACTTTTTTCTTTTCTTTATTTTTTTTCCATTTTTAGTCAAAGAATTTTCCCTTAAAAAAATAAAATAAAAAAATTTCTTTTTCCATTTTTAGCCAAAGGATTTTCCCTTAAAAAAATAAAATAAAAAATTTTTTTCACTTACCTTGTGGAGAGGGTGAGCGTCCTTATATAGACTCTCTCTCATTATCATTTATATGTACATTTATATTTACATTATCATTTACATTCTCATTAAGGAGGCAATTGCTTTTTTTGCTTTTTTATCCTTTGCAAAAAAATTGATTTACAGTGATTTATATTGTGTGAAGCCACACGGGCAATTTTTTTCTTTTTGAGGTTATAAGAATAGTTACCTGTGCGGGTGCGAGTCGCACAGACGTTTTCTTTCTTTTAGGAATAAAAAAATAATTGTCTGAGGCGACCCGCCTCCCCCCGCCAGCAGGTGTTTTTCTCAGAAAGCAATTGCTTTTTTGCTTTTTATCCTTTGCAAAAAAATTGATTTACAGTGATTTATATTGTGTGAAGCCACACGGGCAATTTTTTTCTTTTTGAGGTTATAAGAATAGTTACCTGTGCGGTTCGCACCACGAGCAGAATGCTCGCGCCAGCAGGGGGTCAGGGGTTCTATATAAGTTCCCGACGGCATCAGGAACTTTATAAATCGTCTC
>NZ_CAURLX010000071.1:0-5717 GCF_963525585.1 uncultured Capnocytophaga sp.
GCCAGGTGAATTATGGGGTAAGTTTCCCTATGATGAGTAAGATCTCTGTCAAGGGTAAGGATATGCATCCATTATATCAGTTTCTTACGCAGAAATTGAAGAATGGTGTAGCAGACTCTAAAGTAAGCTGGAACTTCCAAAAATACCTTATCGGAAAGGACGGACACTTAGAGAAAGTAATTGCGCCGAAAACCCAACCCAATGACCCTGAAGTTATTCAGTGGATTGGAGCTCAGTAGTCAGAGGTTAGTGGTTCTTAGAACTTATTATTGAATTCTAACCATTGACTTCTAAACTCTATTTTACATAATATAAATTATAGGAATTTTTAATGTAGTCAAAAAGAGAGGCTAATAGTCATTACTGACCTTAGCCTCTTGCTTTATCCTATTTGTATTATGTGGAGATTATTTCAATACTTCCTTTACTTTCTCACCGATTTTCGCAGGTGAATCTACTACGTGGATACCACATTCACGCATTATACGTTTCTTAGCTTCTGCAGTATCTTCACTACCGCCTACAATGGCACCTGCGTGTCCCATAGTACGTCCTTTAGGTGCTGTTTCTCCAGCTATAAAGCCTACTACAGGTTTTTTATTTCCTGTTTCCTTAATCCAACGAGCAGCTTCTACTTCTAGCTGACCTCCAATTTCACCAATCATTACAATAAGCTCTGTCTCAGGATCATTCATAAATAATTCAACAGCTTCTTTGGTAGTAGTTCCAATGATAGGATCTCCTCCAATTCCAATAGCTGTTGAGATACCTAATCCTTGACGAACTACTTGATCTGCAGCTTCATAAGTTAAAGTTCCTGATTTAGAAACAATTCCTACTTTTCCTTTTTTGAAAACGAATCCAGGCATAATTCCAACTTTTGCTTCTTCAGGAGTAATTACCCCTGGGCAGTTAGGACCTATTAATCTGCAATCCTTTTCCTTAATATAAGCAGCAACCTTTACCATATCAGCAACAGGAATTCCTTCAGTAATAGCGATAATTACTTTAATACCTGCTTCAGCAGCCTCCATAATAGCATCAGCTGCAAATGCTGGGGGAACAAAAATAATGGAAGTATCAGCTCCAACTTTTTGTACTGCCTCTTTCACAGAATTAAAAACAGGTTTGCCTAAATGGGTTTGCCCTCCTTTATTTGGAGTTACCCCTCCTACTACGTTTGTTCCATATTGAATCATCTGTTCAGCGTGGAAAGTCCCTTCACTTCCTGTAAAACCTTGTACAAGAATTTTAGAATTTTTATTGACTAATACACTCATTGGTTTGATTTTTTTAAAGTACAAAGTTAATAAATTAATTTCAATTTTCAAACTATAATAATAAAAAAATCATCTCAATTTTTTTGAGATGATAAAAATTAAAAATGTAATAAATATGAATTTAATTTTTGAAAGTTCCTTTGAAAGTCTTCAAATATTTGTCATAAGCTTCCTGTGTAGTTACTGAAAGATAAGTATTATTCCCTAGAAACTTTATTAGAGGTTCTAATTGTGTAGCTGTATAATATCCTGTAATAGGAAATAGAGGAGTACCCTTTTCATCAAGGACAAACATTGTTGGGTAAGCACTTACCCCTAAAGCTCCAGCAAAATCGTGCATACCATTACGAGTATTGGCTTTTGCAGGATCATATGATTGATTTTTATAGGTAACACCTTTGTAAGTAACATCTTCATTACCTTCTGCATTGAACTTAACTGCATAGAAAGTATCATTTATATATTTAACAACATCTTTATTTTTAAATGTTTTCTCTGATAACATTCTACAAGGACCACACCATACAGTATAGACATCTATGAAAATCTTTTTAGGATTTTTTTTCTGAGCATTAAGAGCCTCATTCATTGACATCCAATTAATTTCTTGAGCAGAAGTTATTCCTGCAATTAATAACAATAGTATTGAAAAAATCTGTTTCATTGAAAAAAAATTTTTAATTTTTTGTATGGTATCAAAAATGATGCCAAACTCATCCTAATTTTATAACTCCTAGAAATATTTCTTTATAATACAGGTATAATATTTAATATAAAATACTGAATTTCAAATTTTTAATTCATTTAATTAAAGTGTTTGTTTATAAAAAATATTTTGATTTATTTTTAAATAATTGTATATCAATGAATTAAAATTATTTTGAATTAATTTTTAAAAGTAAATTAATAGTTATTTTATTTAAACATTTAGTTTATATTTATATATTTAAATTATTGATAATCAATTATTTTTAAATTATAATAATATAAAATATATCTATATATTAAAATTTATATATATTTGTAAGATAAAAAATGATTGAAAGCACTTTGGAAGTATGAACCAAAAACAAAAATTATCCTATAGAACTACTCTTTTTAGTATTTTTGGAAATCTATTATTAGCAATTATTAAAGTAGGAACTGGGATTATAGGGAATTCTTACGCTTTAATTGCAGATGGAATAGAATCGGTTTCGGATGTATTTTCTTCTATTTTGGTACTCATAGGGCTTAAATACTCAGGGAAACCAGCAGATAAGAATCATCCTTATGGTCATGGCAAAATAGAGCCTTTAATTACGTTTATAATAGTGGGAATACTTGTTTCCTCAGCTGTTTTTATAGCTTACCAAAGTTACCAAAATATACACACTCCTCACAAAAATCCTAAAGCCTGGACTTTGATTCCTTTAGGAATTATTATCTTATGGAAAGAAATAAGTTATCGAATTGTAATAAAAAACAGTAAGATAACGGGAAGTTCTAGCCTAAAAGCTGATGCTTGGCACCACCGTTCGGATGCAATTACATCTGTTGCAGCTTTTATAGGGATTAGTATTTCTTTGTTATTGGGTAAAGGCTTTGAAGCTGCGGATGATTGGGCTGCACTGTTGGCTTCTTTGGTTATTTTGTATAATGCTTATCAAATTTTTCGTCCAGCTCTTGGGGAGATATTGGATGAAGATATGTACGAAGATTTATCTCTTAGAATCAAAGATATATCTAAAAATGCAGAAGGAGTATTAGCTATAGAAAAGTGCTTTATTCGGAAAACAGGAATGTTTTATTGTGTTGATATTCATATTATTGTTAATGGAGATATCTCTGTAAAAGAAGGGCACGATATAGCTCATTTATTAAAGGATACTTTACAAAATAAAATATCATCCTTAAGCTCTATTCTTATTCACGTAGAGCCTGATTATAAAGATATTCAATTCAAAAAAATAGATTTACAAAAATGAATTAGCCGTTTCTTTCCGGCGAATTTTTCCTGAATCAGTAAGCTGAAAATGAGGAATAAAATTTATTTTTTTAGGTAATTCATACTTTGAAAAAATAGTTTCTTTTTGTAATTTATTGAGTAGATTAGGATATTTTTCTTCCTGACTTTCTACAAAAAGTATTACTTTTTCTCCTAGAATATTATCGGGTTCTTTCCAGATGAAGAAACGATCTGAAATAAAGGAAGTCAATTTATCCTCTATTGCTTCAGGGAAGATTTTTATTCCACCAGAATTGATAATATTATCATATCTTCCTTTCCACTCAAATGCTTGATTACCAATGAGTGATACAACATCATTCGTTTTTATTTGTTCGCTGGCAACTTCAGGACAATTTATAATCAGGCACTCTCGTTCATCAGTCTCAAATGTTACATTGCCTAAGGCTTTATATAGTGAGTTATCTTCTGAATAAGGGCTAATACAACGCATTGCTATATGCGAGACTGTTTCTGTCATTCCATAAGTAGCATAGATTTTATTGTTAATTTTTTGCAAAGAAGATTCTAATTCTGCTGATATAGGAGCTCCTCCTAAAATAATTTTTTTCACACGATGTAGTTCTTCCAAGGATTTTATTGCCTGCATAGGCGTAAGAGCTGTGAAATTATATGTTTTTAAATTAGCTGAGAAAGGAGTAGTACTCGGAAGTACTAAATCTATAGATAACCCTAAAACCATAGCTCTTACAAGCATCATTTTTCCTGCTATATAATCAACAGGAAGTGCACAAAGAGCTGTATCCTTAGGTTTTAATTGTAGAAAATTCCCTGTAATACGAGCTGACTGAATCATATATTCCTTTTTTACTTGTATTTTTTTGGGAATTCCTGTAGTTCCAGAAGTCTGAAGTTCTATATAATCATTATCATTTAGAAATTCAGATAAAAAAAATCCTATTTTCCTTTGATAATCTTCTTTTTTTTCTAGAAAAGAATTAATAATAGCCTCTAAAGAGCTAATATCACACTCAATATCATTAATTTTAAAATCTTTATGTAGATTATTAATCACAAATGTATTCATATAGAATTATTTTATTTTCCCCAAAAGATGAAACTTCCAATTTGTCCATTTATATTTTTTTGCAAAGATAAAGAGAAGAATTCCAATAGGAATATAAAATGATAAAATTGTAAAAATATCCAACTGAGGATCACTAATATCTTTCAATAAAGAAGGTGTTTGAAAAGCACTCCAAGAAGAAGTTGTTAGTAAAGCAATAAAAATATTATTGGCTATATGAAAGCCCAAGGAAAGTTCCAATCCTCCGTCCATTAAGGTAATTATTCCTAAAAATAATCCCATACTTATATAAACCCAAATAAATTCTAATCCCAATTGTTCTATCTCAGGATTGGCTATATGTACAACTCCAAAATAAATGGAACTTATTAGTAATGGAAACCATTTATTCTTTGTGATAATGGCAAGAAACTGTAATACGTAGCCTCTAAAGAAATATTCCTCAAATCCCGCTTGGAAAGGAATAAAAATAAAGGATAATATCATCAAATAAAAGAATCGTTCAGGATCAAAATTCCACTGATAATTCATTGGATATAACCAATAGCTTATTAAGGTCTGTAAAATAATAATTCCTCCCCAAACTAAAAAACTAAATAGAATTCGGCTAAAATCGATTCTTTTTCTTCCTGTAGTGAATTGTGTAATTGATTGGGAATGTATAAATTTTACTATAAAAAATAAGCCTAAAAAAAAGAAAATAAAAGACCCCACAGAGATAGCAAAGAAAGTGAGTTCTCCCCATTCTTCTATTAGAGATTTATAATCTGTTTTAGGAGCAAATAAATTACTAATAAATATTAATAAAAAGAAAAAGATTGGTAATGTATAAAACCACTTATTCTTAGCTGAAAAACCATTACGAATATACATAATTTCTAATATTTGATGATAAATTTAAGATAGGGAAGAGATTACTTCTCCCCTATTCTATTTTGTTACTATTGAAAACTTTCTCTTCCCCAGAAGAAAGGTGGCTCTATCTGTAAGGCTCTCAGGTAAGTATAACCTTGTCCCCTATGATGACTTTCATTTTCAATAAAGTACAATATCCATTGAGCAAAGCTAAAGGTCATTTGATAGATAGTCAGGGGTTGGGTAAAATCTCCTACTTCTTTCCATTCACGATCAAGAATTTCTGTGGCTCTATCCCATAAAGCTAATACTTCAGCTTTGGTAGTTGGAAAATTGCCTTCCAAGAAAGGCGTATGCTTCTCTTGAAATCTTTCTTTAAAAAGGTAGTCCATAACTCTTAGGAACTCCTCTACCATTCCTGAGAACGGACGTAGATTAGCGATGTTAAACTCAAAAAGCTCTTTCTCTGGAAAAGCCTCTATGACCTTGCGGGTAAGGGCACGTACATCTTTGAAATTAGTTAGTAGTGCCTCTGGTGTAAGTAATT
>NZ_CAURLX010000072.1:0-5186 GCF_963525585.1 uncultured Capnocytophaga sp.
TCTATAGTTCATAGACAAAATATAAAAGTATCTGATACTACCCCTCCTACCTTTGTGGGAGACCTTCCTAAGGATATTACCCTACAAGAAGGAGATAATATACCTATGCAAGCCTCTCTTACGGCTACTGATGGTTGTAGCAATACAATGGTTACCCATTCAGAAAATAGAGAAGTAGAGGGAGGAAAGGTATCAAAAGTAGTATATACTTGGGTAGCTACGGATGCTTGTGGTAATAAAACTACCCATAAGCAGGTAATTACTATAGTTCCTAAATCATCCCATATCCCTGATTCAGCATCTACAGAAAGAAGAGAAGAAATCAGGGTATATAATGCTGTTTCTACCGAAAGTGGTTCAGAGAACTATTTCAAAGTAGAGTATACAGATCCTAATACACTTATTTCTGTGGTTATTTTTAATGAAATGGGACTACAAGTATATGCTTCAGATCACTATCAGGAAAATGGAGAAATATTTAGAGGATATGCTAATGTAAGTGGAGTAGTGGGAACGGGGCAACGCCTACCTTCAGGAACTTATTTTTATATACTTACCTATTTCCATAATAGGCAACAAGAAGTCAAAAAAGGATTCTTATATGTGAAGTAGAAAATACTCTTTGAGAGATATACATTGCCGCAAGAGGTGTTTTTTACTCTTACAGCAATGTATTTTCATTAATAAAGAGACTATTTGAGTAGGCTAAAACTACGTTTGACAAACTCAGTTAGAGCTTCTCCTTTGAGTAGCCCTTGAGAGAGGCGTGCTAAGTCAAAGGACTGACTGATAAGCGCCTTGCGAGCAACTTCATCTGTCGTAGAAAGGATTTGGCTTACCAAAGGACTATTCGTATTCACTACTAAGTTATACATTTCGGGGAAGCCTCCAAAGCCCATCATTCCTCCACCTACAGCCTGCATTTCTTTCATACGGCGCATAAATTCGGGTTGGGTAATACGGAAAGGAGTAGCTTCACTTTCCAAGGCTTCGGGTTGTACTGTATAAGCTGTATTATCAATAGCTGTAGTTACAAAATCCTTGAGTTTCTCAGTTTCTTCTTCTGAGAGTTTGGAAATTTGGTTTTCTTCTTTCTTAATAAGGTTCTCTATGGAATCCGCATCTACGCGCACAAATGAGGTTTTCTCATTACTTCCTTCTAGTTTCTGAATAAGGTGTGCTACAATAGGAGAGTCCAGTAGGAGCACCTCATATCCTTTTGCTTGTGCGTCGGCAATGTAGCTATGTTGTGCCTCCTTATTATTAGCATAGAGGATGACTGTTTGTCCGTCTTTATCAGTTTGTAAAGGCTTTATTTTTTCTATAAGTTCCTCAAAGGTATAGAACTTATCCTCTACAGTAGGATAAAGGGCAAATTTTTGAGCTTTCTCATAGAATTTCTCTTCAGAAAGCATTCCGTATTCAATCACAATCTTGATATCATTCCACTTTTTCTCAAAGTCCTCTCGGTTTTCCTTGAACAAAGATTGAAGCTTATCGGCTACCTTACGAGTTACATAGCTGGAAATTTTCTTTACGTTCCCATCAGCTTGTAGGTAGGAACGGGAGACATTCAGCGGAATATCAGGAGAGTCTATCACTCCACGTAGGAGGGTTAGGAACTCAGGGACAATACCTTCCACATTATCTGTTACAAATACTTGATTCTGATAGAGTTGAATTCTATCCTTTTGTAACTGCATATCATTGCTTAGCTTAGGGAAATACAAAATTCCTGTCAGGTGGAAAGGATAATCTACATTCAGGTGAATGCTGAACATAGGGTCTTCATACTGAGTAGGATATAGTTCGTGATAGAAAGCCTTATAATCCTCATCGGTAAGGTCTGATGGTTGTTTTGTCCAAGCAGGAGTAGGATTGTTGATAATGTTATCTACCTCCTTGTATTCTGTTTTATAGTCCTCAGGAGCATTCTCAGGGCGAGGAAGAGCTTCTTTACGCATTCCTAATTTGATAGGAATAGGCATAAATTTGTTATACTTCACTAAGAGCTGACGAATTTTGCTCTCTTCAAGGAACTCAGTAGAATCTTCTGCAATATGTAAGATGATTTCTGTACCGTGTCCTTCCTTTTCAATAGGTTCTATAGAATAAGCAGGAGAACCATCACATTCCCAACGTACTGCTTGACTTCCTTCTTGGTAGGAATGGGTAAGGATTTCTACCTTATCAGCCACCATAAAAGCAGAGTAAAAGCCTAGCCCAAAATGACCAATAATCCCTGCATCCTTAGCGGTATCTTTGTATTTGTTGAGAAATTCTTCAGCTCCAGAAAAGGCGATTTGGTTGATGTATTTTTCCACCTCTTCCTCAGTCATCCCTATTCCTTGGTCTATGATATGGATTTTTTTACCTTCTTTATCTACCTTTACCTCAATCAGAGGATTCCCATAAGGTACTTTTGCTTCGCCAATTTGGCAGAGATGCTTTAGTTTAAGAGTTGCATCAGTAGCATTGGAGATAAGTTCACGGAGGAAAATCTCGTGGTCGCTATACAAAAATTTTTTGATGAGTGGAAAGATATTTTCCACAGAAACATTTATCTGTCCTTTCATTAGTATCTAAATTTTATCTTTGTATAGCAAAGATAATGCCGAACTGAATAAGCTGACAAAATGACAGTAAAAAATTAAAAAGCTCTATTTTTGAAATACTAAAATAGTATCACCATTGCCGAAGGAAAGCGTTTGATTGTTGTTGCTAAAACTGAAAGGCATAGGTACTTTTTGCCCATTGGAAACGTTGTAGTAGGTGCTACCTTCTCTTGCCCAATCAAAAGTTTTTCTTTCCTCACTACCGCATTGTACATTATTATTTGGTAGGGTATAGAATATACTAAACCCCATAGAGCTTGCCACTATATCACCTCTGAAGCAGGTAGGGTTACCTGCAGGGTATTCTTTTATCTCTACTTCTCCCTTATTATTGAGTGTTTTCCGTTGTACTTTGGTAAGCCTCCAATAGCCTACCAAAGGGTCAAGGTGGCTATAATCCACTCCTTGCTTGTGGAGTACTTGTATTTCATTATCACCCTTTTTATTTTTAAAACGAAGAATAAGTTCTTTGTCTTTCATTTCGTAGTTTACAGTGGCAATATTTCCTTTTCTATCAGCAGGAGAATCTGCCCTCACAGTCAGATGAAAAACACCATTAGAAGTGGTATAATCGTAATATACAAAGTTTTCTTTGCAAGTACCCCTTTCTTCGTATAAGAGTTTGTATTTGAGTACTTTATCAGAAATCTCAACACGTGTTTGTTTTGCGCATTGGTTGGGGGCATACCAATTGTATTCGCCTAAGCTTTCTTTCAGGTTATACATCGAATGGGTATACCAATCTCCAGTAAGCGAAGTGCTACCTTCATCATTGTTATCTTTTCCACAAGAGGAAACCAATAATCCTGTGGCAACGAGTGCCGAAAAAATTAGTTTTTTCATATGATATTTGTATTATCCTCTCTCCCGTTCCCTTTCTTCCAAAGAGAGAGGGGCAATCTGGTTAAGAGGGGTTAAAAAATAATGTTTGTTGTTTATAATTTATCAGACAAGTCAGACCCCTGACCCCTAAGACCTGACCCCTATTTTACTCTGGTAAAGTAGAAGGTTACTAAACCGTTTTGGCTTTGCTTGCTGTAGGAAAGCTTGGTGTTATTTTCTGAAAACACAAGTGCCAACTCCTCTTTGTTTTGAGGATCGGTAACATCGTAATATTTATTGCCTTCTTTTACCCATTTGAAAGTTTCTACAGTCGCTTGGCATTGCCCGCTTTGGTTAGGAGCTTTATAATAGAATGAAAAGCCTAAGGAGCTACTCACTACAGTACCTTGCAAACATTCTCCTTCCTTTACAGTAGCTTCCGTTTGTCCGACAGTAGCTTTGGTCATTATCCAACGTCCTATAAAAGGATCAAGAGAACTATAGTTTACCCCTTTTTTGCGAAGGACTTGTATTTCGTCCTGTTGTCGAATATTTTTAAAGCGAAGGATAAGTTCCTTGTCCTTTATTTCATATTTTATAGAGGTTTTACCTCCTTTTCTTTCATTAGGTGAATCATCGGCAACCGTCATATCAAAAACGCCATTAGTAGCCGTATAATCGTAATATTTTGGAGTGTGTTTGCATTCAGAACCCTTTGAATAATACCATTCGTGCTTTATTTTTTTATCGGAAATAGACCAATAAGTTTTTTTAGCGCAATTGCCAGGAATTGCCCAGCTTTTTCCATTACCATCGGGGTCATTATAAATGTTGTAAAGATACCAATCCCCAGTGAGCGAAGTGCTACCTCCGCCGTTGTCGTCGTCTTTCCCGCAAGAGGAAACGAATAATGTTGTGGCAACCAGTGCCGAAAAAATTAGTTTTTTCATATAATATTTGTGTTATCCTCTCTCCCGTTCCCTCTCTCCCAAGGAGAGAGGGGCAATCTGGTTAAGAGGGGGTTAAAAAATAATGTTTAATGTTGTTTATGATTTATCGGACGAGGCGGACAAGGCAGACGCGTCTGACGATCCTGAAAGCTGTCCCCTGACACCTGAAAACTGAGAACTGACACCTATTTTACTTTGGTAAAGTAGAAGGTTACTAAACCGTTTTGGCTTTGCTTGCTGTAGGAAAGTTTGGTGTTATTTTCTGAAAACACAAGTGCCAACTCCTCTTTGTTTTGGGGATCGGTAACATCGTAATATTTATTGCCTTCTTTTACCCATTTGAAAGTTTCTACAGTCGCTTGGCATTGCCCGCTTTGGTTAGGAGCTTTATAATAGAATGAAAAGCCTAAGGAGCTACTCACTACAGTACCTTGCAAACATTCTCCTTCCTTTACAGTAGCTTCCGTTTGTCCGACAGTAGCTTTGGTCATTATCCAACGTCCTATAAAAGGATCAAGAGAACTATAGTTTACCCCTTTTTTGCGAAGGACTTGTATTTCGTCCTGTTGTCGATTATTTTTAAAGCGAAGGATAAGTTCCTTGTCCTTTATTTCGTATTTTATAGAGGCTGTTCCCCCTTTGTTTCCATTAGGAGAATCATTGGCAACCGTCATATCAAAAACGCCATTAGCAGCCGTATAATCGTAATACACTGGAGTGTATTTGCACTCAGAACCCTCTGAGTAATACCATTCGTGCTTTATTTTTTTATCGGAAATAGACCAATAAGTTTTTTTAG
>NZ_CAURLX010000073.1:0-5168 GCF_963525585.1 uncultured Capnocytophaga sp.
CATAGAGGAATAAACCAGCCCCAATTAGGAACCTCAATTCATCACCACGCTGGTGATGAATTGTAAAATGCTGATAGATAACAATTAATGTGAGTTCGATGTAAGCAAAATTATATTTTTTCTCCCACAGATTCCACGGATTTTCACGGAGAGAATGATATAACAACTAATGTAACTATGAAAAAAGGTAATATAAAAATCCTATATCAGATTGATTTAGAAATATATAAAAAAGTAAGAAAGGAAAACTACCATCATTTTTCTAAATCTGAAATCGTTGAGAAAATGCTATGGGGAGAGGTTTTAATTTTAAATGATGATAAAACTCTTTTTCATTTTCAGGCTGATTTGCTTAAATTCTTCATTGTTTTTGCTGATAATCTAAGGGAAATAGCTTCGGGAGAAGAAACAAAAAATGAAGTATTTAGTGTGTATGATGATTATCATTTTTCCCTCAAAAGAGAGGATGAAGAGTATGTTCGTATTCTATTCAATGGACAAAGAAAGTCGTTGTTCAGCATCAAAAAATTACTGCATAAAATAGAAGCTGTAAAGCAGAAATTATACAACGACTTTAAGATACTATACCCTGATTATGAGCAGTTGAAAAACTTGGATTACTTGGAGCGTAAACTAGTAAGCTTGTAGCTCGTGTCTATTCATTATTGTCCAAAATACCGCAAGTACTATATCATAGAGAACTTTTTAAAAATTGATTATGTTGTTAGAAGAGGAAATAGAAAAAGCCTTAAGTTTGAAAGAAGAACCGAAATCATCTCTATTAATGATAGATTTAGTTGTTTTAGCAAGAAAAAAATAATATTTCTAATGAAGAAATCAAGGCTACATTACTAAATTTATTTGTCAAGTATTATGAAGAAGGGGAGAATAATAACGATGAATCGCGTGATAAGGCTGATAAAATTGCAGATTTATTAGATGCTATAGCGTATGATCGTATTTGATAAATAAAAAAATACCCCCGCTGGTGCGAGCGTCTCGCTCGTGCCAATCAGTTGTTAAGTTTATTGTCTTATAATTAAAAAATATCAATATGAATAAGATTAAAATTTGGTTAGGGACATTTCAAGGTAATAGTAAGGAATACTTATTATACTTTGAGGAAGAAACAGAATGTAATTTTAACAAAGATATTCAAGAACTAGAATATGATCTTGATTTCATAGGTATTATCCCTCTCTTTGATAAATTTTTAAATATTGAAGAATTGGTAAAAGAAACGCCTCTTGGTAAAAAAAGTAGAGAAGAATTAGTAAGACAATGTCATAAAATGGGTATTAATTATGGAAATGCTATATTTTTCTACTCAGGAGATACAAGAGATATAGAAATAGGAGAGATTTTTAACCAATTAGTATATGTTGGTGAATATAATCCTTAAAATAAGGGTAATATCTCCAAAATGTCGATAATTGGGCAACCAGAGAGATAATTATTTATCTACTTCTTGATATAGGAATGTAGGAAACGAGCGAAACGTTTGCAACAGTTACAAGTTGGTAAGGAATCAACGGTGTGGTAGGGCTTTAATACACTCCCCAAAATATCGAAAATCCTACATCATAGAGAGAAGCGTTTTTTAAGGCTTAATTGATAAGGGAATACAGAGGCGCAAATACTTACACCAAGGCGAAAAAATTGAATTAAAAACACATTATTAGAACTTGAAATATATGAAAGAAGTATTATTTTTATTGACTCCAGCAGAGGTAAATGCCTTACTAAAACTACTTAATTATATAAAATTCACTTGTGAAGATGAGGAAGCAAATATATTTAAAGACAGTCCTTTTATCAATTCAATATTTGAGAAAATTTTAAAAGAAAATCCTATTCCTCTACATCAAAGTAAACAGAGACAAAAAGAGATTTTAGAGGACATAGAGAAAAGGTTAGAACAGAATGATTATTATAACGGACTTTCGACTGAGGAAAAAAGAGAATACTTATCTGCCCTTTTGTTCCCATATCCATTAGATTAGAGAATGGGTAATTTGGTAAGATATCAGATATGTTGCTACGGCTTAACAATCTCAATTCATCACCAACGTGGTGATGAATTATAAAACACTAATAAATAACTAACTAATGAAATACGTTGTAATATTTTTGACATTATTATCTACCAGTTGTAACCTTTTTCAAAGGCAACAATCGGCAGGGGAAAGTGTTGCTGTAGAGCAAAAGCAGCAACAAGAAGAGGTCTTTGTACCTGTGGAGAAGGAGTTGTATGTGATTAGTCATACAGCACTGCGATATACAGTACCAGATATTCATAGTGATCCCGAAGAAGCAATGAATTCTTTTGGAGATCTTTTTGAGATAGAAGCGGAATCCGAGCATTTCTATAAGATAAAAAGCAATTGGGATTGGTATCTCCGCAAGGAAGATATGGGAAGCTATGAGGATATTCGATTCACCAAGGAAGTATTAGAAGATGTCCATTTTATAGGTAAATGGGAGGGAGATACTTTTGTAGATGAAAAAGAGGGGACTACCCTTTCCAAATACTTTACAATTGACATGATTTCTTATGAAGCATATCAAAAAGCAAAGAAAAATGGATACTTTCCTTTGGTGAAAGATACCCTTGCCATAAAAAAGAAAGAGGGGATACTCTTACTTCCTTGTAACGATACGGTGGTTAAGCTTAAGGATGTAGAAATGACACCCCAAGATGATTTGGAAGTCTATGAATACGAGGGAGAGATGCAGCCCATACACCAATATCTTATAGCAGGTTACTACTATGAGGCTGGAGATAAGTTCCTTATAGATAAAAGAACAGGTCATAAGACAGAGATAGAAAGCCACCCTTACCTTTCGCCTAATGGAAAGTATATCATCACTTTAGGGGTGACAGAGATGGGAGGGGCTACTGCTATTGCGCTATATAAGGTACTAAGCAAGGATCCTTTTGCTATCGAACTTGTAGTATCCGCTTGGATTCGCTATTGGGTAGCCTACGAAGGATATAAGGATAGACCTACCTTCTTTGGCAAAGACGGCTGCTTGTATGTTGCTATAGATGCTTTAGGTAGCTATGAATATAATGAGCCCCATAAGCCTTGTAAGTATATAAGAATCAAAATCAAATAATAACTAATGAAACATTTTATCATATTCTTTTTAACATTATTATCTA
The DNA here is from genome assembly GCF_963525585.1 of uncultured Capnocytophaga sp. NCBI lineage: Bacteria > Pseudomonadati > Bacteroidota > Flavobacteriia > Flavobacteriales > Flavobacteriaceae > Capnocytophaga > uncultured Capnocytophaga sp. Next base: position 3,167 of record NZ_CAURLX010000073.1, read on the forward strand.
CCAGCTGTAACCTTTTCCAAAAACAACAGCCGGCAGGGGAAAGTGTTGCAGTAGAGGAAAAGCAACAACAAGAAGAAGCGTTTGTGTCAGTGCAGAAGGAGTTGTATGTTATTGACAAGGAAGAACGGCAAGATAATTATCTTTTCGGCGAGAAGATAAAAATAAGTGCAGAAGGAAATGAGTTTTACAAAACTGACAGAGGAGATTATATAAAAAAGAAAGATGTAGGCGATTGGAATACCCTGAAAACTAAAATCACTGGGGATGATCTTACAAAAAATGTAGATATTAACGGAAAATCTAACGATAGTATCTCTAAATACCTGAGTATAGATCAAATTTCTTATGAAGAATATCAAGAAGCTCTTGGAAATAAGATAGATTTTCTCATAGAAGACACCCTTGCAATTGTAAAGAAGAATAGCAAACTTACCTTCCCTTGTGAGCATAAAACAGTTTATCTAAAAGACCTGCCTGATAGTGTTGAAAATCCTTTTTCTACAACCTATGCTTATGTAGGGAATATACCTATTCTCAATCAATATTTAGTTTTTGAAGATTCTGGAGATTTTTATGCTTATATTTTTATAGATAAAACAACTGGTAAGCAAACTGATTTTGAGCGTTTTCCCTTTCTCTCTCCCGATAAGAAGTATATCATTACAATAGGGAGAGCTTATGAAGATTTAGTGGGAACGATTTCTTTGTATCGCATAAAAAGTATAAAACCATTTGTGATTGAAACTTTAGTAAATGAAGACATAAAATGGTGGGCAACCTATGATTTTGATGAAGCCCCCATCTTTTTTAGTAAAAATGGTTCCTTATATGCTCCGATGAATGTTATCCCAAACTTTTTTGACGAGCATAATAATCCTAACAAACAGCGAATGTATATCAAGATAGGAATTAGAAATCAATAAACAGTATTACAACTAATCTATGAAACACATTACAATAATCTTTTTAACATTATTATCTACCAGTTGTAACCTTTTTCAAAGGCAACAATCGGCAGGGGAAAGTGTTGCTGTAGAGCAAAAGCAGCAACAAGAAGAGGTCTTTGTACCTGTGGAGAAGGAGTTGTATGTGATTAGTCATACAGCACTGCGATATACAGTACCAGATATTCATAGTGATCCCGAAGAAGCAATGAATTCTTTTGGAGATCTTTTTGAGATAGAAGCGGAATCCGAGCATTTCTATAAGATAAAAAGCAATTGGGATTGGTATCTCCGCAAGGAAGATATGGGAAGCTGTGAGGATATCCGCTTTAAGGAAGGCTTAGAAGATGTTTATTTAATAGGTAAGAAACAAGAAGATGGCACTATAGAAGAAGAAAAAGGGATTACTCTTTCCAAATATTTTACGATTGATTTGATTTCTTACGAAGAATATCAAAAAGCATTGAGTAATGGATATTTTCCTTTAGTAAAGGACACTCTTTCTATTAAGAAGGAAAAGTGGATTCTAACATTACCTTGTAGAGATACTCTTGTTGAGTTTAAGGATTCAGCACTAAAACCAGAGGCAGATAGGGAGGAATATGAATATTTGGGCGATATGAAACCAATACACCAATACCTTATAGCAGGGACTTATGACGAAACGTGGGATAAATTTTTTATAGACAAAAGAACAGGTCATAAAACAGAAATAGATAGTTATCCTTACCTCTCGCCCGATGGAAAGTATATCATTACTCTTGGGGTGACAGAAATGGGAGGTCCTACAGCTATTGCACTATATAAAGTATTAAGCAAAGATCCTTTTAAAATTAAGCTTGTGACAGTAGCAGGAATTCGCTATTGGGTAGCATACGAAAATGATAAAAAACGACCTACTTTCTTTGGTAAAAACGGGTGTTTGTATGTAGCAATGGATCTCTCTGGTAGTTATCAATACGATAAACTAGATAAGCCTTGTAAGTATTTGAGAATCAAAATAAAATAGCAGTCAGCAGTAAATAACAAATAACGAACTAATGAAACACAAACTAACC
>NZ_CAURLX010000074.1:0-4752 GCF_963525585.1 uncultured Capnocytophaga sp.
AGAAAAAAATGTCAGGGGCGACCCGCCCCAAAATTGTCAGGGGCGACTCGCCCCCGTGTGGCTTCACACCGGCTTCGTACTTGAATAAAAAAGACTTAACTAGTAACGAAAATGGAAATATTACCTACTATAATGCCTACCGCCTCCCCTCAAGAGGGGAGCGCCTCTATGGCTTCATACCCTGCTACCCTCGACTCCTTGGCAGACGAGAGCCAGCAACAGCTATTCTCGCAGATATGCAAGGCAGGAGACTGTCATCCCCTACACTTTGCACAGCAAGCACCTACTTTCTCACCTATACGCACCCTACCAAAGGAGCATACAAGAGCGCTACTAGGGGCTATCATTACTCAGCACGCACTATTGGTGGGCATACAAGGACGTATATCACCCCTACAGAAGGAGGATATCCTACGGCTTGTAGCCTCTCAGTTTGCCTATCTCTCCCTAGAGGAGATATACAAAGCCTTACAGCTAGAGCGCTATGGAGCCTATGGCGAACATACACAGCACTATCAGCTGGTAAATGCTACCTACCTCAGCCAGATACTTGCCAAGTACCAAGATTGGATGCGGCAATTACGGCAGACACACCGGATATCCACAACGCCCAAGGAAGAGGTACAAGAGCGCTCCTCCTCAGGCTACCTATCCCCAGAGCGATTTGCTCAGAATATCCATCGTGCCTATCAGGACTACTGCCAGCGGGGGGAGCTACCGTTCTTCAGCGAGTGGCTCTACTTAGGACTCTGTCGTAAGGGCATCATCCCACCCTTTACCCCTGACGAACAAGCCCTGATGCGTGCCCAGTATGCCCAAGAACAACGCGCCCAAGCACCCCTGAGACAGCGCCTCAAGCAGACCCTATCCCCCGAAGGAGACCTATCCCTCAAGCGCGAAATAGCCCTGAAGTTCTTCTTCCAAAAATGCCAACAACAAGGCATAGAAAAAATCTGCTGAGAGAGGGGGGAGGCGGGTCGCCTCGGACAATTATTTTTTTATTCCTAGAAAGCAAAAAAATTGCCCGTGCGGGGGGTGAGTCACCCCTGACAATTATTTTTTAAACTCAAAAAGAAAGAAAATGTCTGTGCGGGAGGCGACTCGCCTCTGAGAATTATTTCTAGCCTTTAAAAAAACGCCCGTACGGCTTCGTACCCTGCTGGCGCAAGCTTGTAGCTTGTGCCCAGTATTCATAGAGCTTCAAGCTCTCTTCTATATAAGCACGAGCTTAAAGCTCGCGCTAGCGGGGAAAAAAATGCCTGTGCGGCTTCACACTCTTATAACACTCTTAAAGAAAAAAACTGCCCGTGTGGCTTCACACCCGCACAGGTAATTATTCTTATAACCTCAAAAAGAAAGAAATTGTCAGGGGCGACCCGCCCCCGCACCCTTGGACAATTTTCTAGCCTTTTTAAAAGAAAAAAAATGCCTGTGTGGCTTCACACTTCTGTGGGATATTATAATTATTTTTGTACCTTTGCCCCTGAAATAGAATTTTATTACCGTGCACACCCGTAGCGAACGTTATAACCGTAGGAAGCTCGTCTCTTCCTATTTCTCTATTACCCTGAGTATCACCCTTGTACTCTTCCTCTTGGGGCTCTTGGGGCTCTTGGTACTCAATGGACAGCGACTTACCGAGCATTATAAAGAACGCTTGGTAATCTCCATTTTCCTCAAAGACCAAGCCAAGGAAGCCGACATACAGCAGTTGCATAAGAGCCTTTCTCTGGCAGACTATACCGCTGAGGTTCAATATATCTCCAAGGAAGCCGCTGCAGAAACCTTTATGCAGGAGCTAGGGGAGGACTTTGTCACTCTCATCGGGGTCAATCCCCTAAAAAACTCTTTTGACCTCAGGCTTAAGGCAAGCTATGTAACCCCTGAGCAAGTGCGTGTCATCGCTGAAGAAATCGCTCAGAATGCCTCCGTCAAGGAAGTAACCTATGACCGAGACCTGCTGGCTAAGATTGACCATAATCTCACCCGTATCAGCCTAGCGCTGTTGGGGATATCGGTGATTTTTACCCTAGTGGCGATGTTGCTCATCAACGCCTCTATCCGCTTGGCAGTCTATTCCAAACGCTTTGTCATCAAGACGATGCAGCTGGTGGGCGCCACCAAGGCATTCATCCGCCGTCCGTTTATCCTCAAGCATATCGCCTTGGGGCTCCTCAGTGCCACCCTCGCCTGTATCGCTCTGAGCCTATTGGTGTATTGGGTAGGAGAGCAATGGCCTGAAATCGCCCTGAACGAACATATAGGCGACTTGGTAGGGGTGTTCATAGGCATTTTTGCGATGGGTACCTTCCTCAGCTGGATTAGTACCTACTTCGCCGCCCAACGCTTCCTGAACCTACATACAGATGACCTGTATTACTAACCCAAACCTAAAGAATAACGGAATAACGGTCGCCCAACGATGGAAAAACATAAAAACTATGAATTATTGAACCTTCTAGGCTATGGATTGGCTAAGTTTGACGATGCTTTTATCCAACAGTTTGGCTTCCATTCCAAGAGCGACTTCTATGAGTATTTCGTTCGTTTAGGAATTGTCGAGACTCCGAGCGTTGTCAAGAATAGAAGGGATTTGTTCGACCCTTTTTTTGAGAATGGCAGAAAAGGATGGTGGCAGAGAAAACAGGTCTATGAGCCCAGAAAATTACTCATAGATAGCTTATTCGGCAAGGAAGAGGTACTAGGATATGCCAATGTAGTAAAGCTATTCCTCAAGGAGTATTACAAGATAACTGAGATAACCCTTCAGGCAAAGCCTATTGTGAAATCACAGTTCAGAAAAATGCAAGAGACAGGCTGGCAGGCAGAATGGTATTTTATGCAAAATTACCAACAGATTCCTCTCTTTCACAAGGGAGTCTTACAAGATGCACGTCTCTACGGTGATGGCTATGATTTCCAAATAGATGTAGCAGAGAAATCTTTTCTGGCAGAGGTCAAGGGCATCCGCCAGAGAACAGGTGATTTTAGGCTTACCCAAAAGGAGTTTGACAAAGCCCAAGCCTACCAAGAGGATTATATAGTTACTTTGGTTATTCATATGGAGGCTACCCCTGAGTTGGTAACCATTGCCAACCCTATCAAGCAGCTGAAATTTGAAAAAGAAAGCATCTCTGTCCAAGAACAAGTACAATATACGTTTAAGTTTTGTTAATTCACTAATAAAAACTCACTTTTATGAAAGAATTTATATTTAAGAAAGAGAATTTTATAGGGCTCCTCATAGGGCTTGCCCTTATTGTAATAGGCTTCTTGCTGATGAGTGGCGGGGGCAGTGAGGATCCTAAGGTGTTCAACCCCGATATCTTCGGTTTTAGAAGAATCAGCTTAGCGCCTACACTGGTGCTTTTAGGCTTCGCTACACAGGTGGTGGCTATCCTATACCAGAAAAAGAAAAAAGACGAAAATAAACCCTCTAAATAATACGCTATGGACTTGTTGCACGCCATCCTGATCGCTATCGTAGAGGGACTCACCGAGTACCTGCCCGTATCCTCCACCGCTCATATGATTCTTTCCCGTGAGCTGATGGGAATCCCCGAGGACGATTTCTTCCGCATCTTCGCCCTCTGTATCCAGCTAGGCGCAATCCTTGCCGTGGTAACCCTCTACGGGCGTACTTTCTTCAGCTTCTCCTCAGAACGCTGGCGTTTCTATGGTAAGCTCATCATCGCTGTAATCCCTGCCCTTATCCTAGGAAAGCTCCTGGACGACCCTATTGAGAAGGTAATGGGCAAGCCCGTTTATATCGCTCTGATGCTTATCGCCGGAGGGGTAGTACTGATCTTTATCGACCGTTTCTTCAAAGAACCTAAAGTAACCACTCAAGAGAATATCACTCCCAAAAATGCCTTCCTTATAGGGCTCTGGCAGTGCCTAGCGATGATGCCCGGAACCAGCCGTTCCGCCGCCTCTATCATCGGGGGGATGGAGCAAGGGCTCTCTCGCGGACTCGCCGCCGAGTTCTCCTTCTTCCTAGCCGTCCCTACGATGCTCGCCGTAACGGTCTATTCCCTTTGCCTGAAGACCTACCACGGTACAGGGGTCGACCTTAAGGGATACCAGCTCCTAGCTCAGAATAGCCAGTACCTCACCACCTTCCTTATAGGAAACCTAGTGGCTTATCTGGTGGCAATTATCGCCATCAAGGGATTCGTATCCCTAGTAAAGCGATATGGCTTCACCCCTTGGGGCTATTACCGTATCCTCGCAGGAATCCTTTTCTTACTCATTACCTACTAGCCCCTGCCCCAACAAAAAGAATAAAATAGGTGCCTCAGTAATTTTTTTACTATTTACTATTTATTTTTGTCGCATTCTACTACATAATTAAAAATAACACATCTGACACATTACCAGCTCCACGCAGACGTGCAGCAACGCACGTCTGCGGGTGCAAAGGTAAATTTTTTTGGTTATATTGTCAAGATGTTGTACCTTTGCACCTAGAAGTTACTGAGAAAATAGGTATAATCAAATGAAATAAGAGCTATTACTAAATCATTACCTAATCTTCTTGTAATTCCTGTATCTTCTTTATTTAAAATAGATTATAAAAGTAGTTTCAATTTTTTAGCAAAATCAAAAAAATTTGTCAGATTGAAAAAAAAATGTATCTTTGCTAACAATATGAGATTTTTCACCTTCATACTTAGCTTATATCTGTTGGCACTCATTGGGCTGCCTTGTACGGATATGCTTGAAGGTGAGGAGTCTTCAGCTTCTTATGAA
>NZ_CAURLX010000075.1:0-4368 GCF_963525585.1 uncultured Capnocytophaga sp.
GGCAAAAAACAGATGTGATAATTTTGATTTCATAGCTGTAAAATATTTATTTTATGATGTAAAGTCCTAATGGGGTGCGTAGTAGATAATATTTTAGGTTTTTATTACTATACAAATATATATATTTACATTCTTCAATGGTTTCGGTGTCATTTTTCCAATAGTAAGTAGGATATTTTATACTTCTTTCATAATTTCCATAGATACCATAATCTGTTTTCAAAGGAAGTATTTTATCCTCTATCTTTAATTTGTAATATAACTCACCGTATCCTTTTCCTACTTTAAAAGACCAAGAAGGATGAAGTGGTTCTAGTCCTCTACATTCTATCATTTTGTCCAAATAATAAACGGGATCAATATGAGTACGTTGTGATGATTTTTCTCCTTTTACTAAATGGTCTTCATTATATAAGAACTTATTTCTGTAAGCTAATAGGAGAGGAGAGGAAGTATGTTCGGGGAATTTTATTACATATTTTTCATTATAGAAATAAAAATCGTCAGTAATATCATAAGAGGTAATGTAATAATATAATTGATTATCTTTTAGGAAAACAATTATAAATTGAGGGTCACCTGACTCGGGGAAATCACCTTTATCAGGAAATGACCAATAAGAATTTTTTATAATATGACAATAAGGAGAATCTTTAGTTCTGTTATAATGAAAGTCTTTTACTTGTTGGAAATTCCACTTTTGAGAACCTTCTACTAATTTCATAGGAAGAAATTCTTTGTTTCCATCTACAAACCAAGATTTGTTATAAGTCCGACTATAAACATCTATTAGGCAATCCTCTATCAGAAATACTTTGCTTTCTTTCTCCTTTGAATAATGAAAGGAAAGAGAATCGATAACCTCTCCCGCAGTATCGAATTTCCTCACAAGAACTTCTAAGTCTCCTTCCTGAGCTCTTGAATCTCTATAGAGAGCAATGAGTTCGTTTTTCTCAGACATTGTATAGTTTTCCAAATCAAACCATTTGTAATAGCTAAAAGGAATAATCTCTTTTCCTTCTACAGAAATCGGGTCTTCTCCTAGGGAAACGAATTCTTTAAGTGCGGAAGGAAAGTTTCTTTTTGAGTTGTAGAGTAAAAGTTTGCTAGACAATTCTCCACCATAATAAGTAAGGAATGTACCTATAAGTATTAAGAAAACAAAAGCAAGAATATAGATTCCCGTTCCTTTGTAACGGCTTCCTATATGCAAGAGAATGTTTGCAAAAGCAATCAAACCAAGAATTCCATAGAGATAGAAAAAAAGATACATAAAGTATCCGTTTCCTGTCATAGCAATTAAAATAAAATTAAATACTATAAGGAGAATAAAGGCGAAAAAGTAGTTTTTTAATATTTTTATCATTGTTAGAAGGTATTATAAAGATAAAACAAGGAGGAAAGTTTTAGCATTCATAAAGTTCTATAGGAAATCCATCAGGATCTTCTATAAAAGTAAATTGTTTGCCAGTATATTCATCTGTACGAAGGGGTTGGAAAGCTATATTTTCCTTTTGTAGAAAAGAGATAGTTTCTTTTATATCACTTACTCCTAAGCAAAGATGTCTTCCACCGCACGCCTCAGGATAGCTAGGTCGTTTGGCAGGATTGGGGAAGGAGAAGAGTTCAAGAATATAGTTTCCGTTAAGGCTCAAATCTAATTTGAAAGATTGTCTTTCTTCTCGGTAATGTTCTGCAATAATAGAAAAAGGAAGTACTTTTGTATAAAAGTACTTCGATTTTTCATAATCGCTACAGATAATTGCAAAATGATGTATTTTTTCTATTTTCAAGCACATAATATTTATTTGCAAAGAGCTTTAATCTCCTCTATAAATCGTGTAGCTAATTCATCAGCTTCTTTTTGGCTTTTTGCTTCTGTATAAATTCGGATGATAGGTTCCGTATTTGATTTTCTAAGATGTATCCAGCTTTCAGGAAAATCGATTTTGAGTCCGTCAATAGTGGTTATTTGTTCACTAGCATATTTCTTTTCCATCTCATTAAGGATATGGTCAGGGTTAATATGTTCTGTGAGTTGGATTTTATTTTTACTCATAAAGTAAGCTGGGTAACTCTCTCTTAATTGTTTCACAGAGATTCCTCTTTCTGCCAAAAGAGAAAGGAATAGAGCAACACCTACCAAAGCATCACGCCCATAATGAAGTTCAGGATAGATAATTCCTCCGTTACCTTCCCCACCGATGATGGCTTCTGTACGTTTCATTTCGGTAACTACATTTACTTCGCCTACAGCAGCAGCGGTGTAAGTTACTCCGTGCTTATGAGCAATATCACGTAGTGCACGAGAAGAGGACAGATTAGAAACGACATTTCCTTTAGTTTTGCTAAGTACATAATCAGCACAAGCGACCAAGGTATATTCCTCACCAAACATTTCTCCATCTTCGGTAATAAAAGCAAGTCTGTCCACGTCGGGATCTACTACGATACCAAAATCAGCTTTTTCCTCGACTACTTTCTTACAAATATCTCCCAGATGTTCTTTCAAAGGCTCAGGATTATGAGGAAACTGTCCGTTAGGCTCACAATAGAGCTTAATTACTTCTACGCCTAATTCCTTAAGAAGATTAGGAATAGCAATCCCACCAGAAGAATTAACACCATCTACCACCACACGGAATTTCTTTTCCTGAATAGCTTCAGGAGTAACTAAAGGAAGCTGGAGCACTTCATCTATATGAATATCTATATAAGCATCATTGATAAAAATTTCTCCTAAATTATCTACTTGAGCAAAAGAAAAATCATTCTCTTGAGCGATTTTCAAGATAGCTTTCCCATCTTGGTCAGAGACAAATTCTCCTTTGTTATTTAGGAGTTTTAGGGCATTCCATTCCTTAGGATTGTGGCTGGCAGTAAGGATAATCCCTCCGTCGGCTTCTTCCATTGACACGGCTACTTCTACCGTTGGAGTGGTGCTTAGTCCTATATTGACTACATCAATTCCCAAGCCAATAAGGGTGTATTGCACTAAGTTTTGGATCATTTCGCCAGAGATGCGAGCATCTCGCCCGATGACTACTTTGACGCGTTCTTTGCCACTTTGTCCTTTGAGCCAAGAGCCATAAGCTGCAGCGAATTTGACGGCATCAATAGGGGTGAGGTTCTCATCTACCTTGCCACCTATGGTACCACGGATACCTGAAATAGATTTGATTAATGACATATATTTTCTATATTTATTTTGTTATTTTTGGTTGGTATTTTTTAGACAAGCTATCTATATATTTTTCTTGTTGCTTGTATATTTGAGTATCTGTATCTTTGGTTATCAGATAAGTTTTTCCTTTACTCCATTTTCCATTGGTTAGTAGGAAAGTTTCTTCATAATAGGGGTAAGTGGGATTGTAGGAACTATCCAAGTAGGGGGTATAGTCCAAATAGTAGGGGTTGGTCAGAAAAACAACAGCACAAAAGTGCTTTTTGATTTCTTCAAGAGATAAGGCCTCAATTCTATTCTCTAAAGCCTCGATATATCCTTCTTTCTGATGTTCTTTCTCCCAAGCAAGATGGGTCTCAAAGGTAGGGGTCTGTGGAATTAGGATGACATTTGCCATCCCTAATTGCTGAATTTGACTCCAACAGCCATAATCAGGAATTTGATAATATCCCTCTCTCCACGAGAAATGATCACATTTTAGGAGTTGATACAAATTCTCCTCTACCTCTGGAGTAAGGGTGGTTCTGGGAAAGGGGTTTTCTATTTCATCTAAGACATTTACATATCGGTATCTATAAGTATCTTCATTCCAGTATATTAGAAAGCCTGACTTCTCAGGTAGTATCAGATTGATAATATCTTTTCCATTTCTCTTGCCTTTTTCTATATAGCATTCAATTCCTTCTGGTTGCTCATAGATGACAGAGTGATTATGCTCTTTATAACTATCTAACTGATAGATGATAACAGGATCTTCTACCTTGGTCTCATAGCTGTGGAAGATTGCTAAAAAGGGACTATTGTTGGAATATGCCTCATCTCCTATTCCTTTATAATCAATCATAAGAGCAGCATCTTGCTGACCGTCAGTATTGAAATCACCAAAACAAATGATAGGACACCCTTCACCTTGATGAATTTGGTAATATTCCCAAAATTCTTTAGAAAACCGTTTTTCTATGTCAATAGGAGTAAAAGTATCTTGGTTGGCTTCTATATAAGAGGTAATATTTTTAGGAATTTTACACAGAGAATGGAGAGTATCTTCTACAGTGGGAGGAACTGTCTCCTCTGGTAATTGGGGTGGTGCTTGTTTCTTGGGACAAGCGACTAAGAGTAATAGAAATGGGAAAAATAAAAATTTTTTCATAGGTTTATTTTTATGGGCAAAATTACTAAAATCC
>NZ_CAURLX010000076.1:0-4299 GCF_963525585.1 uncultured Capnocytophaga sp.
ATCTTAATGGTGTATTCAAAGAAATCCGCATTTTTCATTCCTTGTGGAATCTTGATACTCAATTCGGATTCTTCATCACCTACTTGAGCAATAGGATTGGTAGGTAAGGAAGGATCTGCAAAAGTAGTTTTACTCTTATTTCCTACTGTAAATGAATTTGCTACATACTCAAATCCTTTTGGAATACGTATCACTACCAATCCCTTATCTCCTGTTGAGAAGGTACCCACAGGGATTGAAGTATCTACAATGATATGTTTCCCTTTGTAAATAGCATAACTAGGAGAAGCACAAGCATTGGCGTTGCCTCCTGGCTCTAAAGTAAGTGAATTATTTACTTTATATTTATTGACATCCACTCCTTGTATTCCAGCGATAATAGCTTTGCTACGGTCTCCTTCAGCAGGATCTCCACAGAGGTTATTTCCTTCTATATCAATATCAAAGGAAGAACCTGCTGTAAATTCACAATCAGGCTTCACCATAAAGATCAGCTTAAAGTTTCGCTTATTCACATTACTTTCTGAAATACTTCCAGGCAAGCTTCCTCCTGGGAAAATAGAAGTAAGGTCATAAGTAATTTTATTATTACTTTCTACAGGTGTTATATTGGAAAATTTGGTTCCACTTCCTAAAGGATATTCTATTTCTACATCAGAGATAGTAAGTCCTCTCTGCTTTATGATAACTAGTTTTGCATCAAAGATATCTCCCTGATCTCCACTATTAACAGTATATTCATACTTTGTCTTCTGACACATGGAGATATTTCCTATTCCTGTTCCTCCTCCTGGGTTAGAGGCACTAGGTGTTATCTGCTTAAGGCTTTTCGCTATTTTTACATTATATGTTATCTTATTATCATTACATGTTTTAGTATATCCTTGTGTAGGATTACTATTACAATTCCACCCTGCATATAAGTCGAAAGTAATATTAGCCTTAGTACAGTTGGTAATCTCATACTTAAGTCTGTAACGCTTAACTGCTCCTTTGGCAATGGTACCACTTTGTCCATCTGAATTGAGGAAGAACATCTTTTCCCCAGAGATGCCTGTGGCTACAGAGAATGTTCTGAGGGTATTCCCAGAGGCATTGACCTCCTCCAAGCCTAATACATTGATCCCTACTACATCAGGTACTGATACCCAACCATAAGGAGCATCAGAGAGACTGGTATTGGTAATTTGGAAATTGATATGCTGCTCTCTCTTATTAGCTGTAATATTTTGAGAGGTTTGAGTAAGGAGATTGATTGCAGGCTTTTCAGAATATTTAATGGATTCGTGATGAGATTCGGTAACTATTTCACTTCCTCCATTAGCTGCATAGTGATAATAAAAATCTTCAAACTCTATATCGGCATATACGTGCTGGTTATCTGCAGTAGCTTGCGCTTCATTCACAAACACTTTCGAAGCACAAGTGGCTTGTAACCAAGTTCTTACACTAGATTCATACCCGTTTTCTATTGAGATTTCTCCTGGATGCAAATATCCTGGACTTCCCTTAGGAGGATTCACATAAGTATATGTCTTATATGTACCATCATCTGTTATAGTAAAGCTAGTCAAAGGTATTTTTACCTCATTGGCTCCAGATGCCCAATCTGTATATTTCCTTCTGTACTCATATTGTGCGTCTCTGACCATATTATAAGTAGAAGGTATTTTAATTTTTATGGACTTAATCCTTCTTGAAGGGCGGAACTCATCCATAAAATAAGAACCTGAAGAGGTAAAACGTCGTGCTAAATACACCTGATTACTACCTATATTGGTCACTTCACAAGCTTTTATGTTATAGGCATTAGTACCTATTAATGTATAAGTTTCTGCAATATAGAAAGTTGGCGTCTGTTTGGCACCACAGTGCAATTCTCTTGTATGATAGCCCTGTGTGTTAATATCTGTATCATTTGCATTGGCCAACATATAGAAGAATGATTCTGCAGCAGACTGAGTATCCTTTGCAAAAGAAGAGTCACCTCTTGAAGAACCATTATTCTTCACTTGATAGGTAGCTACCACAGAGAATTTTTGTCCTGCATTCAAAGTTCCTGAAGGCAGTGCGGAAGTAAGATTCCAACGGAAGAAATTTCCATCGGCAGTGGATCCTTTTGTAAGTACATTAGGATCTGTTGCTTGCAAGGTTACCTGATGTGTTCCTACTTTAACAGTTATTTTCTTAGGCAACAAGTCAGCTCTTTTTGTAACCTTTGCGTGATAGAATAGGTTATTAGAGGAAGTAGTTCCTTGTTCTCCTTCAGCCATTACTTCTATTTCATCCAGATATAAACTACGTTGGCGTTCTGCCTCTGATACTTCTGCACGGGTTACACGTGTAGTCATTGTATAATCCTTCCAACCATAAGAATTATCTGCTCGTTCTGTCTTAGTGCTGATCATTCTAGGACCATCATTGGAACAGTTTCCTGGACAAATAGCCTTAATAGTCCTTTTGTTACATAACAAAGGTAACGGACAATAAGTACCATTTGCATTTTTATCCAAATGGGTAATACTATATTGTACCTCAACATCCCCCGAAACACAGGGGTTAGAAAGTACCATATCAAAAGTTATATATCCCTTATCCGGATGAGGTGAAGTATAAGAAAGGGTGCCTCCTGCCCCTATATCAGATAGAGGTATAGGCCCATCTAGGGGAGCTCCAAAGTCATTTCCTCTGTAATATTTAACATTTTTCAAGCTTACTCCTGTGGGCAGCTTTATTTCGTATTTAAAACGACTATCGTTATTCTTATTATCTTGTCCTTGTGTCTTTTCAAAAGCTATATAAGTAGTACTTCCAAAAATAAGGTATCCAAATTTGGAAACATCTTTAGGAAGTTCTACAGGAAACTTAGAAGAATCGGTAACTCCTGCTATTAAGCGTCTGTATGTATAGCTAGTAACTGCCTGTGCAGGAGATGTTCTTGATACACCACAGGCATCCTTATATTCAAAGTTAGAATGAGGGGAAACACTAAAGACTCTCTCATCCTCTTGCAAGCACTTAACACCTTGATTTTTAACCATATCAAAACGTATCTTGAACTTAGCATTGATAGGAAAATCATCTCTGAAACCATCCCCATCTACATCGGTAAGTCCTATATCCTTACCTGTCAAAAGTCCTTCCGCCAAAGCTGGCAGTTCCTTCAAAGGTGCTTTTCGATATACTATCTCATTTCCATTAGGGGTTACTGAAGTAATAGGATATTCTGTTCCATCAGTAGCTACTATGCGGAAATTAGCAGGCTTGTGATTCGTAAACTGTTTCCCAGAAAGATATGGGGTTATATTCAATTGTACATCATAAGCAGTTGCATTACCAGTACCATTATTGACATACTGTACGGTAAATGTTCCTAATGTAGCCCCACAAATTCCATCCTTCCAAGTAAAGTAAGTATGGTTTTTATCAGGATCTATTTCTATTTTTGGAGTACCAGTAGTTACATTAATAGCCCTACCAGAATCACGTACTTGATAGAGTATTGCAGGACTTTCACCCCAATAGGCTTCATATATTATCTGACGATTGGACTGACAACCCGTTACGGTATATTTTTCACTAATAGTAACCTTATCAGCCTTCTTAAATCCTGCTGGTGAAGTACTAGTAACCTTATAAAGGGCTACCCCTGTATTGTTACCTATCCCAGCTGGAACATTTCCCACAGGAGAAAGAACACTCCCATCAGGTCCCTTGATTTCTACACTTGTTACTCCTGAAGGATACTTTACAGAAAAATAAATATCTCGAGTAGCTCCATCTCCTGTGTTCTCAAGAGTAAAAGTTTTCACACTTGTTCCAGAGGCGTTATTGTGAGCAGATTCTGAAGGAGTCACAATAATGACAGGAATCACAGGGGTATAAGTAGCCTCCTTCTGGTCTGAAACTCCTGAAGAAAGGGTTACCTTCACTGTATCCTTAAAGGTATTCTGATTGGAGAATAGTGTAGCCGAAGCATTCTTAGTTACTTTTCTCTTAATAGAGAACTCAATATTCCCTGATCCTGTTAGTGTAAAAACAGGTTTGGTAACGGGAGAAGAGGTGTTATGTGCAATAGTGAGCGTTCCATTCTCCTTCACAAGAGAATTGGGCACATATTCTATTCCATTACCTAAAGTAACTTCCACTGTCCCTGTCGTACCCGCAGGAAGCGCCAAGCTAACAGTAAGCTTACCTACTTCAAAGTTTTGTTTGGCAAAATGAACATCATTCTCTGCCACAGCACTTGCTATTATTGTCTGTGCTTTTGCCTGAACAAAAGACAGCAATATGGCAATC
>NZ_CAURLX010000077.1:0-3908 GCF_963525585.1 uncultured Capnocytophaga sp.
TTTTCCTACAAAACCTCATATCTAGTGTCAAAAAAATTATTCAAGATAGATTTATTGGTTTTTACATTATTTTTTCTCACTTGTTTTTTTAGTTAAATTGAATATAAACACTCCTGCAAAGATTCCTAACACATCGGCAAGGATGTCCAGCGGATCACCACTACGACCTAATTGCATTTGTTCTTGCATTATTTCAGTCAATAGTGCATATGCTGAAAGCAATAAAAGTTCCCTTACAATAGAATGTCTGGGAAAAGCCATTTTATAAAGATATGCTAAGAGGGTAAATATTAGGAAATGTACCATTTTATCCATACCTTCAAAGGAGAAAAAATTCTTTGGAAGGTCTAAATCAGAGGTAGGACGTAAAAGGATATATGTGAGAAAAGCTCCGTAGAGAAAGAAGAGGATCCTATAGCGCATTTTATTCGTTTCACCTCTATACAGCAAAAACCTTGCCAAAAATAATAAATTCTTGGCAAGATTTTTATTTTTTATTTAATCTATTTTGCTTTGTCGGTAACTTCTACATCTACAATTTCGATATCGAAAACAAGAGGTGCATCTGGAGGAATTACCCCAGGAATACCTCTTTCTCCGTAAGCTAAAGACGAAGGGATAAATACACGTAACTTCTCTCCCACCTTCATTGTAAGGAGCGCTTCCTTAAAGCCAGGGATAAGCCCTACTTTTTGGCTATATTCCCAAGGATAAGGTGCATACCCCCCTCCCATTTCGCGTTGTTGATCATAAGCGTTATTGGCTTGGGCTACTTCCTTAATATTAGAATCAAAAAGTTGTCCGTTGGCACGTAAGTACCCTGCATAATTTACCAATACTCTTTGTCCTTGAGCAGGCTGGATACCATTCCCTTCTCTAAGTTTAAGAATTTTGATTCCTGAAGGATAAGCGACAGCTTGGCTCTCTTGCTCTGCAAGTTCAGCTATTTTACGTTCGCTTTCGGCTCTTTCCTGAGCTTCTTTCTGCCTTGCAAGCTCTGTTTGTTCTTTCATAAAGATATCAAAAACCTTAGGAGCGTCAAATTTTTCAGCTTCTTTTCCTACACGGATAATTTCAATCTTTTTGATGATTACAGGGGTTTTAGGGCGACTATCCTCTTGAGAAGTCTGCTCATCGGTAATCTTACTGATAACATCTTCTCCGTTAATCACCTGTCCAAAAATGGTATGATGATGTGTAAGCCAAGGCGTATCTTTCTCTGTAATAAAGAATTGACTTCCGTTGGTAGCTGGTCCGGAATTAGCCATCGCTAGCTGTCCTTTTCGGGTGAACTTAAGGGTATCAACGAACTCATCTGCAAACTGATAACCAGGGCTTCCTTCTCCTGTAGCAGTACGATCTCCCGCTTGGAACATAAAGTCCTTAATTACTCGGTGTGACTTGGTACCATCATAATAACGTTTTCCTTTAAGAGAATCTGGTACGTAGGTATTATTTCCTTCTGCTAAGGAAATAAAATTAGCCACCGTTCCAGGGGTTGCCTTGTAGAAAAGCTCTACCAGCATATCCCCTTTATTGGTCTGGATATCTGCATACAAACCATTCTTTAAATCTGGATATTTGGTTGATTTACAAGCAACCAATAACAAAGGCAATAACATTGCCCATAACTTCACTTTTTTCATAAAACTCTATATTAAATGAATGAATTTTCCTATCAATTAATCCCCCAAAAATTCTTTGGTAACCTCTTCCCAATTCTCATAGGACAAGGGAATATCCTTATAAAAATCCTCAAAATAAGGGAATATTTCTTGAGCCTTAGCACAGCTCTTTCGATAATGACTAAATGTATCCTCTGTGTGATATACACGTGTTTCTAGCAGATAAGGACTCTGCTCCCCTAGGGTATCATCTTCCAAAATCGTTTGTATATAACCCTGCTTATCAGGTTTATCATCATACAAAACAACAAAACGATGTCCATTATGAGGTAGTTCCGTAATAATAGCCCTAATCCTTTCCAGAGAAAGTGTCAGTTTTGTATATTTATTTGTATCAACCTTTTTCATTATTACCTATATTTTCAATCAAAAGTTTATTCAATAACATCCAATAACCTCTGAAGATTGAGGAGCCGGAGGAAGAGGTGGCGCAGGTATTATTTTCAAAATATGTACCTGAGCTCGTATAGGCTTATTAATCCCTATTTTTTCATTATCTCCGTGATAACCAAAGGCAATTTCAGAAGGAAAGAAAAAAACGGCTTCCTCATTCTCTTTTAAGAGCTTAATAGCCTGCCGAAGTCCCTGAAATAACTCCTGCTTATCCACACAATAAGTAATGACCTTGTTATCCTCCTTGGAATAAATTTCTTTACCGTAGATATCAGAAAGGCTGTAGGTAAAATCAACTAAATCCCCCACCTGAGGCAAAGGGTCAGGATTTACATTTTTTGATATATAATAGTACCTAAAACCATCCTTAGAATTCAGATAAGAATGTAGCGTATCACTGGCAATAATAGAGTCCATCACCGCTTCCTGATCCTTGAGTAACTCTCTATTCTTTTTGGCAGATTCTTTCAGGAAAGTATCCGTTTTAACAGTTATAGGTCTGCGAGCCTCCTGCTCACTACAAGCCAGCAGAAAGATAGTAAATACAAATAATCCTAATATTCTCATATTATAGTTCCTTATAATAAGCATTGGGAGAGGATAGGAATTCAGGGAGTACTTTCAGAAAAAGAGCAATGGTATCTTTCAAAGAAGTGTGAGTTCCTCCTCCAGCAGCATTGATGTGCCCTCCACCATTAAAATAAGTACGCGCTAAAGCATTGACATCCAAATTTGTCTTAGAGCGAAAAGAAATCTTTATCACATTTTCTTCCTCATTTTCAATAAATATCGCAGCTAATTCTGCTTCCTTAATCCGTAAGCCATAATTAACAAATCCCTCGGTATCTCCCTTTCGAAAGTTAAATTGCTTGAGTTCCTTACTGCTAATAGACATATAAGCAGTCTTATATTCTGGTAGATAGACTAACCCCCTTAATACATTTCCCAATAATTGTAATCTATCCAAAGAATAGCTATCCAAAACCTCAGAACTAATCCTAGTACAATTGGCTCCCTTCTCTAAGAGGGTAGCTACTATTCTGTGAGTAGTAGGTGAGGTCAGAGAATAACGAAATCCTCCAGTATCTGTCATTATTCCGGTATAAAGGCAAGTAGCTATAGCCTCATCTATTACTTGCTCAGAAGCAAGGCTTACAATAGTGTGATATACTAACTCACAAGTAGAACTTGCCTTATCATTTGAATAAGTAATTGTAGCATACGTATCTGGTTGCTGATGATGATCTATCATTACAAAAGGAGCCGTAGCTTTCTCCAAAAAAGGAGTCAAAGGCTTTGCCCTAAGCAAATTATTGAAATCCAAAGTAAAAATAAGAGTGGAGCTCTCTATTCTTTCCTGAGCTTCTTTTTCGTGATTAGGATAAATAAGGATATTATCTGCTGCAGGCATCCATTTAAGGAAATCCGGAAAATCAGTAGGGGTTATTACCTTAACATTATGGTTTTGAGCCTTCAGAAAAAGATAAAGCCCCAACGAACTACCTATAGCATCTCCATCTGGGTTGGTATGAGGAATGATAGTAATAATCGGGTTCTTATCCAAGAATTCTTGGAGCCTCTGTGTATCTTGTGTATTCATAGTGCAAAGATACAATTTCTTTTTCAATTACCAATTGTTATTTTCCCTTTTTCCTCCTTTAGAAAAAAGGGTAGCCCTTGATGCCCAAGTGATGAATACAGGAGGTTCTCAATAAGTACAAGCTACCCATTCACTTGTGTAGGATATTCCATAATTAGTTACCTTTGCGGTTAGAAGGCATTGGGGAGATAGATAAGACAATAAAAGAAGAGATCAAATAGAAGAAAAAA
>NZ_CAURLX010000078.1:0-3679 GCF_963525585.1 uncultured Capnocytophaga sp.
ACGTATGCAATACGGTATTACCTTGTATAAAGCCCTTGGGGGTGGCTGGAGGTAGGATCCTTATTCCCTATTTTTATAGCATAGGACTTTGTACCAATACTTAAAACCTCCCCCTGCCCCCTCAGAGAGGGGGAAGCCGTGAGAATGAATATGCAAGGGATAGTTTATAAAGAAGATAAAATTAGGAAGATATAAAGGGTTTAGATACCTCAACGAATCTTTTCCCCCCCTTTGGAGGGGGGTAGGGGGGAGGTCAAAAAGGGATATTAAGGATATTTTACGGATAAAAACAATTTAAAAACACAAAAACCACCTTGTTTTTCCCTCTATCGGAGGGGGCAGGGAGGAGGAAAATAACTAATGAAACAAGTATATATCATTCACGGATATGACGATACGCCCGAAAGGCATTGGTACAGATGGTTAGAACAAGCGCTAAAAGCGGAAAATATCAGCGTCCATTGTTTGGCGATTCCTAATCCAGCCGATCCTAATGTAGCGGTATGGGTGGGTACCTTGGAAAAGGAGCTTGAGATGACTCCCGAGACGGTCATTGTAGCCCATAGTTTGGGGACGATTACCACGCTCTGTTACCTGCTCAAGACCGATAAAGAGCCCAAAGGTATCGTACTTGTATCGGGATTCTGTGAGGAGGTGCCCAATTTCGAGAGCCTCAATCCCTTTGTGGAGCATCTCAGAAGCTATCACCGTGTTCCTAAGATAGGCAAAGGGATAGTCATCGCCTCTGAAAAGGATTCTATTGTATCTACTGAGTTGAGCGATCGCCTCGCCACGTGGCTTCATTGTGAGTTTGTACGCCTACCCGTAGCGGGACACTTCCTTGACCGTGAAGGATACACCCGATTCCCAGAGGTTCGTGACAAGGTATTGGAGATTTTCAGAGAGGAAAAATAGTAAAAACACTATAATTGTTTTACGCAAACTAATTGGCTAATTTCCAAATTTACTAACAAACATATTATCATTATGCAATCAAGAGAAAACATCCAAGAACTGAACGACCATTTGCAGGCGTTCCCCAAAGCGGAAGATATTTTTGTAAAAGAGCAACCGTGGCTCAAAAATCATTTTTTGCCCCTGATGAGTATCGATTTAGCTGAAATCAATCCCGATTGGGCAGGACAAAAGGTGTATATGCTCGCTCCGTTTGAGCCTTACGAGGGTTACATTGGCGATAATACCACCGAATATCACAACGAATATACCGCACCTAACTGGTTAGCTTTCCGCCTAACTGATGATAATAAGTTTGAGTTTCTGGGAAAAGAAGGATTTTTTGAAAGAACAGCCATTCACGACTGGGATTTCAATTCCGAAGAAGAAAAGGAATTTCAAGAAATGCAGAAAGGCTACGAGAAAAGTAAAGCAAATTTCGAGAAATACGGTTCATTGGTGAGCTTACAGTTTCTTGAATATGATGGGAAACCTAACTTTACTAAATTTTTAGATATATTAGGAGGACATATAATAGGAGGAAATTGGGTAGGTACAATTAGTAGCAAAGAATATCCAAAGGCTTTTGATATGAAATTAGATTATGAAGATGAAGATTCTGATAAATGGATTAAAATTTCCTATCAAGGAAACCCCTTTTACTTTGTAGCAAGTACTCCTAACTATAGTTGGTGTGATGGGCATATCGATGCTATCATTATGCTTTACGAGCCCGTAAGTCGTATCGTGCTATTCACTTTTGATTATTCGTAAGAAAAATAAATTAATTAATATAAAAACACAATGACAACAAGAGAAAACATCCAAGAATTGAACGACCATTTGCAGGCGTTCCCTAAGGCAGAAGACATTTTTGTAAAAGAGCAACAATGGCTCAAAAATCATTTTTTGCCCCTAATGAGTATCGATTTAGCTGAAATCAACCCCGATTGGGCAGGACAAAAGGTATATATGCTCTGTCCCTTTGAGCCTTATGAGGGGTATATAGGCGATAATACCACTGAGTATCACAACGAATATACCGCGCCTAACTGGCTGGCTTTCCGCCTAACTGATGATAATAAGTTTGAGTTCCTCGGCAAGGAAGGATATTTTGAACGGACCGCTATTCACCATTGGGATTTTGACTCTGAAGAGGAGGAACTCTTTCGGGAAATGGCTGATAACTATGAAAAGAGTAAGGAAAATGTAGCCAAATATGGTACATTGGTGGATTTGCGTTATCCAGAATATAATGGCAAACTCAATAGAAAAACATTTTTGGAGATATTAGGGGGAGAGCCTCAGTATGGCAACTGGTGTTCCACTATTGAAGATGAGGAATATCCAAAGGCTTTCAAGATGAACATAGAAGATGGTGAAGAAGATGATGAGGTAGTGTTTGACATTTCATACAAAGGAAATCCTTTTTATCTTATCTCTGAGGCAACAGCTTACCATTGGGTGGGTGCTGGTGGCTATATGATTATGCTTTATGAGCCTGTAAGCCGTATCGTGCTATTCACTTTTGATTATTCGTAAAGGGCTAATCCTTATTTGTTTATAATAAAAAATACCTTCTATCCTATCTTTACCTCCTTCAAAGAGGGATAGAGATAGGATAATATTCTAAACTTTAACGTTTTCAGACGCAAATTTAGAAAAAGAATATAGGCGTTTTGGTACGCTTATTGTGGGAAAAATAGAATAACTAAAATTATTAGATTTATGAACAAACGTATTAAAGGCATTGCTATTGCCAGTTTGCAAAATCACGAACACTATGGGTTCGTAACCGAAGTAAAATTAGCTATTGAGCAGGCTAATATCGACTCACTCGCTACTCTTTTAGCCAAATTTACCCCCTTGGTAGAGGAGGAAAACAAATCGTTGGAGATTGTAGCTAAGAGCGAACATACCCACCGCCTGAAGGAATTGGATCGCAACCGCGATAATATGTTCCGAGGGCTCTCCGCTTGTGTAAATGAAGCTTCCTACAGTCCTACAAAAGACGAAAAAGAAGCGGCAACACTCATCAAGATATTGCTAAAACGCTATGGCAATATCATCTCCGAGAGCTTCGAGTCGCAACATAGTAAGACCGAAAACCTTATCCAAGACCTTCGTAGCGAAAAATATGCCGAAGCGTCTAAGAAAATCGGATTGGTGCGCTGGGTGAATTGGCTCGAACAAGCTGAAACTACCTTTATGGAGCTTTATCGTACACGACGCGACGAAAGGGCTTCTACTATCGCAGGTACACGTGCCTTGAAGCTCATTCGCAAGGATTTGAACGGGGTATACCGCGAAATCATCGAACATCTGAACGCTTTGGCAGTCTTACAACCTTCAGAAGCACTTACACAGCTTATTGCACGTATCAATATTCATATTGATAAGCTCGTAGCACTGAAAGCTAATAGGTCTACAAGAGCGAAAAAGAGTGTAAAAAATTCTAGTAATAGTGCCAAAGAAAACTAAAAACAATTTAGTTGCACGTATCAACGGTACGTAAATCATTCGAAAAAGAGTAATTTACGTACCGTTACGATACGTTGAAGTTATAAATAAGATGATAAAATTAATAACAACGATAGTTCTGTGTAGTATTTTTTCTTTTTCAAGAGGTCAAAACATACTATCGAATAACGCAAATACAAATATGAAAAGATTATTTTTAACCTCATCGTTCAGTTCAGTAGCAAAATTGTTTGAAGATTTTGCA
>NZ_CAURLX010000079.1:0-3664 GCF_963525585.1 uncultured Capnocytophaga sp.
ACCCACAGCCCGATAGCAAGGAGTAATGCCAGCACACCCCAGAATATGGCGAAATAAAGGTCAGTATTACTTGTTTCCTTCTCATTTTCGTATTTCAATGATGATGCTGGATTTATATCATGGACAGATGGATTGTCTTTTAGATAATATACTTCCACCACAGGGCTTTTTGGCAATTTTGAAGTTGATTGTTCGCCTTCATATTCTATACCATTTACTTCATATTTATATTTAATACGGTATGTTTTTATGGGTACTTTCGCAAATTTCATTATATGCTCTGTATAGACACTATCATAAACAGCAGTAGTTTTAGTATTTTCTTTTATCAAAGCCTCATATTCCGCAACTTTTTCCTTATCTGAGCCTTCTATATAGTCTCCAGCACAAGTTTTACATGCGAAACTGGCAAGTATAGTCATCAATAAACCTCTCCAATTCTTGAAAATAAAGTTGATTATCATCATAAGCTTAAAAATTTTAATTAGGGCAAAAATAAGAATAATTATTTACAAATTCTGTTTTTACTGTATCTATGTTATAAAATCCTTCTGCTGGTGCGAGCTTCCAGCTCGTACCTACTATTCTTAGAGCTTCCAGCTCCTTATTTTCTTAAGCACAAGCTCCCACCTTGCGCTAGCGAGGAAGTCTTAAAAATAATTGCCTGTGTGGCTTCACACCTTGCGCTAGCGAGGTAATTTTAAAAATAATTGCCTGTGTGGCTTCACACGCTAGCGGGAAGTTTATTTGAGCTTACTAAGGTTTCCTTGTGCTTTGAGGAGCTCTATTTCGGCGAGCTTATAGTCTAGGAGGGCGTTGGTATAAGCGTTTTTAGCGTCGGAAAGGGCGCGTTCGCTCTCCAATAGGTCGTTAAGGGAGGCTAAGCCCTGCTGATAGTTATTTTGGGTATTGAGGAGTACCTCTTCGGCAAGTTTCACGTTTTCCTTCTGGGAGTCTATAGTCAATAGATTGTTCGTTAGCTGGGTGCGTGCATTCTGGGAAGCCAGTTCTAGGGCTAGGACAGTATCCTTGAAGGTGAGGTCAAGGGCTTCTTGTTCTATGCGTGCCTGTTGTATTTTGGCAGAGGTGCCTCTTCCTGAGAAGATAGGGATATTCAAGGCAAGGGTGATAGCGGAGTAGTCTGCCCAATATACCTTATCGGGCTTTCCATAGAGTAGGGGAAGCTTAGGTCCCATTCCTAGGTAGCCATAAGTACCCTGTAGGGCAAGGGAGGGGTAGCGTCCTGCCTCCTGTACCTTGGTGGCTAGGGCAAGGAGCTGTTTCTGCTTCTCTAGTACCTGTATCTCGATACGCTTGGAGGGGGTACCTTGGTCAAAAGCAAGGGAATAATCGGGGGTAAATCCCTCCTTAGGTAGGGTGATAGGGGTCTCTATAGGCATCCCAATGATGTACTTAAGGGCATTCTCTGCTAGGGCAACGCCGTTGCGTGCTTGGGTCTGCCCTGCTTTGAGGTTGTTAATGGCTACGGTGGTACGGTCTAGGTCTATTTTTTTGGCAAGACCTGCTTTTTCGAGTCCTGCCACTACCTGAGCCGTCTGCTCGGTAAGGGTGAGGTTACGGGTAACGTTCTCTAGGATTGCGCGGGTCTGGAATACCTGATAGTAGGCTTTGGCTACCCGCTCGATAAGCTCCTGCTCGGTAAGGGAGGCGTTCAGCTGATAGAACTCACGGGTGGTACGTGCCGCCTTGAGCCCTGTGAAGACAGTCTGGTTGAAGAGCACTTGGGTAAGCTTTGCTTCTGCTACAGAGGACCATTTCTGCCCCATCTCCATCTTCAGTACTCCCTGAGGTCCCGGCATACCAGGGATAGCAAAGGTAGAGGCATCTATATAAGTGGCTTGGAGCTTAGGATTATAGGTTACCGCACCAGTGGCAGAGAGGTTCGGCAAGGCATTGGCGCGTACCTCTTGGATTTTGTACTCACTCTTGCGAATGTCCAGCTGTGCTTTCTGGGCATCGGCTTTCTGGGCTAGGGCATAGCTAATAGCTTGGCTTAAGGTCAGCTCTTGACCCTCTTTAGCGGTATCGGTCTGCCCTTTCCCTAGCCAAGGAAGCAAGGCAAGGCATACGTACATAAATGTTTTTTTCATAAGGAGGTTCTTTATTTTAAAGTCTTTATAAAATCTATAATGAGTTCCTGACTCATTTGCGGGGGCAAAGGTACAACAAAGAAACGGAATAAACAAAAAAAGTTTTCAGTATTTTATTGACTATCGATACGTAGTCGCTCTTGGAGCCCATAGGATTTCCCATAAAGCCGGCGCTGGGTGTCACTAGTGCGAGCTTGTAGTTTTCATAAATAGGGATAGTTCTCAGGGCTTGTGTCAGCCAGAGGAGGCTATTACGCTCCTTGGGAGAAGGTTGCTGGGGAGCTATGGGCATATGAACCGTGATAGCGGAGTATGTGAAGGGGTGTTTTTTAGAACATTTTACCCAAGAGGGCAAGAACGTTGAGGAGACGAAAATTCCTTGTATAAGCCCCTATTCCTGCTCTCAGGGAAGGTTTTGGGGAATGGTTAGCCTTAGGTTGTTATGTAGAAGGCGTTATCTTAACGTGAGTTCGACTTAAGCAGCAAGTCTTTTCATGTCAATAATATCCTCCTGTAAGTTAATAGAAGGTTTTTTGTCAAAGAAAGAATAAGCTATAAGTCCTGATAATAAGTTAGTTGTAAAATTTTCAAAGGAACGATGTCTTGTATGTTCTATTTGGCAAATGTTTTTAAGTTCATCATTTACTGTTTCTATCAGAGCTCGTTTTCTGAGGGCAATTTTATCTTGTAAAAGCATTAAACTATTCTTCATATTTTTCTTGATTTTAGTGATTAAATGCACTCCATCAACAAATAATTTTTCGAATAGATCTTTACTGATATATCCTTTGTCTCCATAAAGCTTACCAAAGATTCTCTTATGTAAATCCATATCATTCAATGGTTTACGATCATTAACATTGCCAGGTGTTATTATAAAATCAAGTATCTCACCTCTATCATTAATGATTATATGTAGCTTAAAACCATAGAACCATCCTAAAGAACATTGACCTTTTTGAGCAATTCCTTTAAAGACTTTGTGTTGTTTTTCTCTCTTAATATGACAAGATCTTAAAGGCGTTGAGTCAATATATGATATCCCTGTACATTTTCCTAAACAGCAGGTTTTCAGGAATATAGCTAAGTGCATAACTACCTTTTTTTGTAGTTCAACAAAACGATTATAGGCGATTGTTTCAGGAAACTCTTTTTTCATGTGTTTTTGTACATAGTATATATAAAAATGCTTCAGGTTTTTATAACCTCCTGAATGAAAGAGTATTAGCATCGTCATTACTTCACTATCAGAAAGAATTGATTTACGATTTCTCGTCTTTTTTCCATTATCTTGCTTGATAGTGTGGGCGGATACTACTTTGTTAAAATTCTTGCAAAATTCGTCTATTACAAAGAAAATTTCAGTAATTTTGTCACTTGATAACATAAGGGATATTTTTTAGATAATTATTTGATTTTCAGACCATAAAGTTACTAAAAATATCCCTTTCTTGCAAGAAAAAAGTAACTTTCTTATGTCGAACTCACGTTAATATAAGAACTCCGAAAGGGACGCCACAGATCGTTTCTGTGCAAAGTCGGATTTTGCCAAA
>NZ_CAURLX010000080.1:0-3516 GCF_963525585.1 uncultured Capnocytophaga sp.
AGGAAACGTATAATAAAGAGAGTGAAGATGATATAAAGGCTATTTTGCAAATAGAACTCAAAAAAGATAAGAAAGATCAGGTATTGAAACTTATCTTTGGGGATAACAGCTTAGAGATATTAAATAACTAATATGAAAAAAGCATCTATAAGTATAGTTTTATCAATAATAGCTATTATAACTTGTATTATTAACTTTTTTGTGTTTAATATAAGGGTCGCTCCCTATGAGTTTGATGTATATGGAGTATTAGTTGGTATTTTAGGTATATTAGTTACGTTTTTACTGGGCTGGCAAATATTTAGTGTATTTCAGATGAAAAAGGAAATAGACAAACTAAAAGCTGATATTTCCCAAGAGGTAAATACAGAAATAGAAAAACTTAGAGAAGAAGTTAAAGAACATATAAATCAGATGAATAATGATATTAAGAATTCTGGATATATATTAGGTTTTGAGTTCTATAATACAATATTAACTGATTATTATATGAAAAATAGTGGTGGAAGTCTTTCATTTTTTAGTGAGTTCAAAAATCTAATATTCTTCCTATTATATGCTAATAACATACCTTCCCCTTTCTATGAGGAAAGAGTGGAACCTGCAGTGAAACTATATTTAGATAAATTGATTATTTTATGTAAGAAGCACAAATTTCAAATTAGGAATTTAACTCCTTTAATAAAGGAAGAATTATTGGAAAAAATTGATATATCCACAGAAGAAAATAAAAAAATAGATTTTTCCTTTTTGATAGCTACCTTGAAGGGAACTATATAAAAGATAATAAAAACAGAAAAAAACAACAAGTTTCGTCAAGGAATCTGAAAGGATAAGTAATTTCATTGCGCAAAAGAAGTCTCGTAGAAGTGTAGAGAAGATCAGAACGCTTTTGAAAGAATTTAACCAATTGGTTATAGAGAAGATGAATACAAAACGTACTTCCTATATATTGCCAAAGGAACCTGACAAGTATTCACAAAGTGAAGCGATCGCAATAGTACTCAATGAGAAGACAAAGAAGATCTTTCAGGAGCTGGAAAAGTTTGTATTCTATATAAAGAAGGAATACCAATTAATATTCTAACAGCTATTGCATAAAAACTTTTTATGCAGAAAGAAAAAAATATGCAGTTTTTATGCAGAATTAGAGTTGTAAATCAATGAGTTATGAGCCTGCATACGAATCATAACATTTTTACTATATATTTATAAGTGTAAGTGTAAAAAAGTATATATAATAAGAGAAAACGGAGGTAATTTGCTCCAAATTTGCGCCAAACAACGCCAAAAATGTAAGGAAATAGAGAATAACAAATATTGGTATTCAATTAGTTATTTTTGATAGTTTTCGGGAAATTCTCCAGTTCCCGCTACTATTTCGATGTAATTAATTAAAAATCAATTAATTACATCGATTTTAATTTAATAGCAGGGTCAGTTTTGGGACTTTTTTCCTGTACTCAACGAAGGAGTGTCCAAATAGAAAGATCTAGACTATTTTTACAAATTTTCTTCTCAATTTCTTAAGTACCAGCTTAGTAATTCCTATATTTTTGTTAGGTTTCATTCTTGATTATTTATCTTATTTAGGTTTGTAATAGGATGGAAGTCAGAAACCTTTTTTGAAATATCGTCTCTATATTGTATTTTAAGGTATAAATTCTTTTGCCAAAATCATAACCAATAGAAAAATCCCTAATCTATAGAGATAGGGATTTGTGAGTTTTTGTAAAGCAAACCTATAGCTTTTTGGTTGTGAGTCTCAGTTATTAACAGCCTCTACAGTGATAGTCTCGTTTTTCATTAGCTCTCGGAGTATATTTTCAATACCTTGCTTAAGGGTTCGTTTGGCTGAAGGACAGCCACTACAAGCACCTTGTAGGAGTACTTTCACTAGATTAGCTTCCTTGTCATAGGAAACGAATTGTATATGTCCTCCATCACTCGCTACAGCAGGTTTTACATATTGGTCAAGGATAGCGATAATCTTTCGAGAATGAATATCAAGGGTGGGGAGCCCTTTCTTCTGTACTTCTTTCTCTTGTGTTACCCCCTCAATAACGGGTTTATTGTCCATCAAGTAAGTACGGATGAATTCCCTGAGCTCCATAATAATCTCCTCCCATAATACACGAGGCTGGCGTGTGATGGATATATAATGACTGTCAAAGAAGACTTCTTTCACATAAGGAAACTGAAAAAGAGCCTGCGCCAGAGGAGAGACAGTTGCTTCCTCTACATTCTTGAATTCAAAGACCTTATCTACGAGCTTTTTATTGGCTACAAACTTCATTGCCATTGGGTTAGGAGTACTTTCTACATAGATAGTTATAGGTACTTTTCGGGTAGCTTCTTCCTCAATAACTAAGGGTTTTTCAGCTTTGAGATAGTCTTCTATTTGTTGAGTTACTTCCTCTATAACATCCTTCCATTCTATAATAGGATGTGCTTGTAAAGCGATGAAATTGGCAGAGATAAAAACTGTTTTTATAAAGGGGAGAGCCAGAAGCTCTTGAGCCAGAGGAGAGAGGGTAGCCTCTTGGGGTTGGCTATATTCATAACTCCCTTTTACAAGAATTTTGGGAGCTTCTAGCTTGATGATCGTAGGATCAGCGGTATAATGTATTTGTAATTTCATAAAGGGTTATTAAACTTAGTTTTTTTAGATGATAACAATGGCTTTTTGTAGGAGGAGGTTATTAGGTAAGGAAATTTTCTCTCCATTAGTTGTCCTTAATAGGGTATAGAAAGAACTAATATCCTTAATTTCTGCTTCTATAGGGAACTCATTGTCCAGAATACGGATTTTATCTCCAATCTTAAAGGGAAATGAGAAGAATACAATAATTCCAGCTGTAACATTGCTCAAAATAGACCATTGGGCGAAGAAAGCTACTCCTATCACGGTAAGTACAGAGGAGATAAAGAGAAATATCTGATCAGGCTTCACCCCCCATATGGAAACCAATACAACAAAGAGTAAGGCTACTAGAAGGATATCAATGTATTTTTTGACCAGTTGGGTACGTACTTCAGAAAAATTAGACTTTATACCAAATTTCTTGACAATAGTATCAGCAAATCGCTTAATAAGTATAAAAACAAGAATAACAATTAGGGTAGCGATAATTTGTGCGTACCTCTCAGTGGAAAAATCAAAAAACTGCATAGAATACCTTTTTAGTTATAGGCGACAAAGATAGAAATTTATTTTTAAATAATATTAATAAGGCTTTGTTAATGTTTAGTGGAAGTGCCTAAATTGATTAAGAAAACTCTGAAGATAAGTTGTTTATACTGAATTTTCGTTAAATTATACAATGAAACTATTTTTCACACGTTATCCTTAAAAGAATGTCAATAAATTTTTTAACGAAAATTATTTATTTTTGCATTTTTTGTTTATTTTTGCCCCCAAATTACTGAATAATATTCTTTTGTAATGAAGAAAATATTAAAAAAACTAGCAATGAAAGGATCTAAATTATTGATTCTCATTCTTTTGTTTGTTTC
>NZ_CAURLX010000081.1:0-3477 GCF_963525585.1 uncultured Capnocytophaga sp.
TTAGATACCCCATAGAAGCCTACAACCAAGAAGGTGAACTGATATGGGAACGCGAGCAAGACCTTTATGGCAACTCCCGACAAGGCTTTGCTAAAGAGAATTTCAGGTGTCCGTTCAAGTACCAAGGGCAATATTACGATCCTGAGATAGAACTCTGCTACAACCGAAGTGACAGGATTGCAAAAAAGAGTCATAAATGTAATAAAAAAAAAAATTTTAAATGGAAAATAGAATATTTATTGAACAATTATGTAATAAAGGATGGAATGTCAAAACAATAAATATTTCAAATCTTGTAATTAACTCTTCAGCTAAAGGAAGAGTTGCAAAAACAATAGAAGAATATAAAGAATTTCTTAAAATATTTTCTTTATGCTCTAATAGGGAAGACAATATTTGGTTCTTATCTTATGAAGATTTTTCTAAAAATGATGAAAACTCTTTTTCTTGGAATGAATTTGAATGTCAGAGTATTGATTCTGCCTTAGACGAAGAAATGTTATCTGATATTAAATCCTTTTGGGATAAACATTTGCCAATTTTAATGTCTGTAAAAAATGGATATAGCTATGTCGCAATAGGTATAGGTGAATTTAATAATGGAAAAATATTTTATGGTACAGAACCTGAGTACGAAGATGTAGCTATAATTGCTAATTCATTTTATGAATTTAAAGAAAAATATATATCTGCATTAAATGGAAAGGATTGCGAAAATTTTTACCAGTATATTATTTAAATATTTTGAGGTGGCAAAATAATTTCATATATTTGCACTCTGAAAATGAATGTATTATGGAATTATTTAAGGGACAAAGCCTCTTAGAGTTTACAGAACGCTTTAAAACAGACTTAGATTGCGAACAATAGCTAGCTTCTTTAAAGTGGGAAGATGGATATGGTTGTCGCCTCTTAGCTCTTAAAAAGGCAAAATGACTCCTTGAAATAAAGGGATCAGGGGCAAAATGATTGAAAAAAGGAATTTATAAATAAAAAATAGTAGTTTTAAAGCCCTAAAAAAATGGTTTTTGCTCTTATACGGATAGAAATAGAGAAAACAAAAGCCTCAGAATGTAAATTGGTGGATATTGATACCTATAATAGAAGAGGATAGGGGCATTATAAAGATAATAAATGGTTGATAATACAAAAATGAACTTTCTTTTTTCTTGTGGAGGCACAGGCGGGCACATCTACCCTGCACTAGCCATTGCGAAAGAGCTTAAGGAACGATATCCTCAGGCGCGTTTTCTCTTTGTAGGAGCTATCGGACGTATGGAGATGCAACGGGTACCCCAAGAGGGCTTTCCTATTGTCGGCTTGCCTATCTCAGGCTTCCAAGGCAAGGGACTCTTGCATAAGCTCCTGTTTCCTTTTAAGGTGCTCCGTAGCCTCTATAAGGCAAGACAGATTCTCAAGGACTTCCGCCCCGATGCGGTCATAGGTACAGGGGGCTATGCTTCGGCTCCTACCCTGAAGGTCGCTCAGTGGATGGGATACCCCGTATTCGTACAAGAACAGAACTCCTATGCAGGAATGGCTAATAAGTGGGTCGCTCGTGGCGCACAGAAGGTATTCGTTGCCTACCCTCATATGGAACGCTATTTCCCTCATACCCCCTTGCTCCTGACAGGAAACCCTGTCCGTAAGGACTTGATTGCCCTAGAACCCCCTACAGCTGACCTATACCAAGCGTGGGGGCTTACCCCTGATAAGTTCACCCTCCTTGTACTAGGAGGAAGTCTCGGGGCTAGGCGTATCAATGAGCTGATAGCCTCTCACCTACCTTTCCTAAGAGAAAGGGGAATACAGCTCCTCTGGCAGTGTGGGCAATACTACTATGAAGACTATAAGCACCTAGCAGGGGAGGGGGTAGTCATACGTCCTTATATAGACCAGATGAGCGACGCCTATCGCCTTGCCTCTGTCATCCTATCCCGCGCAGGAGCCAGCTCAGTAAGCGAACTAGCCCTTGTAGGCAAGCCTGTGATATTTGTCCCTTCGCCCAACGTAGCTGAAGACCACCAGACCAAGAACGCCCAAGCTATCGCCTCACAAGGGGCGGCTATCTTGCTCCCAGAAGCCCAAGGAAACGAACGCTTTGCAAGCCTCCTAAGCCAGCTACAGGAAGACGCTCAGTTACGGGAGGAACTCGCTCAGCACTTCAAGGCGCTAGCACGACCCCAAGCTACCCAGCAGATTGCTGACGCTGTGATTGCAACACTCGCTCCAGCTCCTTAAGTCCCTTTTCATTGACCAGTACTCGCAGAAAGTACTCGGTCGAATTCAGTATCGTATCCCAGAGCGGAAATTCCGTCTCTGGGAAGTACTTAGGAGAACAGCGCGCCAGATTCATACTCACATAGAAAGCCTTGTAGAACTTCTCATTGATATGATTATGGAAAATCCCTTCTTTCCTGCCTTGCTCAAGCATATAATCAATCCACTCAAAGTTCGTATCCAATAGAAAAGCATCTAACCGTTCGTATAGCTCAGGAAAATGCTTCTGGAGTTCCCATAAGGGACGGTTAGTGGTAACCTTATACATCTGTTGGATTTTCACATTATTGGCAAAAATACGCTCAATTATTGAGCCTTCTCCTTGGGTAAAGTCAAAGGCTTTCATTGTATCGATAAAGGAGTCCAAACAGGCTTCTACCAATATATTTTTCGTAGCAAAATGCTCATAAAGGGTCTTCTTGCTAATCCCTAGCTCCTTTGCCAAATCGTCCATCGTAAAGGTCTTAAAACCATACTGGATAAAGTGTTCCAGTGCCGTTTTGATAATTTTCTCTTTCATAGTTTTTTGTTAGTTATAAGTAATGATAAAGGGGCAAAAAAGCTCTTTTTCCTATATGCTTTAGCGCCTATAGCTCTGCTAGGTACCCTCCTTCTCATATGGTAGGGTATTATTGCCCTCATAAAAGGACCTAAAAAGGCAAAGATACAAAAATAATAAGTAATTATCAAATCTCAATCACTCACACAAGCCCACCTTGCGCTAGCATTCAAGCTATTCTTATGCTGAAATTTTAAAAATAATTCCCTGTGTGGCTTCCTTTTGCTGGTGCGAGCTTTCAGCTCGTACCTACTATTGATAGAGCTTTCAGCTCTTTATTTTTCTTAAGCATAAGCTACAAGCCTGCGCTAGCGAGAAATAATTGCCTGTGTGGCTTCACACTTTCGCTGGTGCGAGCTTCCAGCTCGTACCTAGTATTCTTAGAGCTTTCCAGCTCCTTATTTTCTTAAGCACAAGCTACAACCTGCGCTAGCGGGGCGCTACAAAGCCTTTAGAAGCGTCCACTAAAGATGCTGCATTGAAATGCAGATAATATTTTTCAATAAATTTGGTAATTGGTTTGTTTGTTATTTTTCTTTAATTTAATTATATTTTATCTTCTTTTTTTAATTTCATAAACTCAACCCACAGCCCGATAGCAAGGAGTAATGCCAGCACACCCCAGAATATGGCGAAAT
>NZ_CAURLX010000082.1:0-3434 GCF_963525585.1 uncultured Capnocytophaga sp.
TAATATTTACTATCTTTACATTTTTGGTTGCAAAGGTAGTAAAAAAATGTAAATATACAGTAAAAAATGTAAAAATAAAATCAAACAAGAGAAAACAAAATGACTAAAATACAATATAACTAACTGATTTATTTTACTTTATTTTGATTTTGTTTTCTCTTATTTGACTACTTTACTTTCCGATACAAAAACGAGAGAATATGTTTCCTAGTAATTCATCATTACTTACTGCTCCAGTAATACTTCCTAAGTGGTAAAGTGTTTCGCGTATATCAATAGCTAATAAATCACCTGATAAATGTATTTGCATTCCTTCTTCTACTTTTTCAAGTGCTTGTAAAGCATTATTCAAAGCTTCATAATGGCGTATATTAGTAATAATAGTATTTCCCGCAGAAGGTGAAAGATTCTTTACATAAAGAGAAAGTATTTTCTTTAATTCATCAATATTTATATTTTCTTTGGCAGAAATTCTCAATTGTGAGAATATATATTCTTCAGGAATAGAAGCAAGAATCTCATTATCAAAAGGAGTAATAACTTCTTGTAAATCTTCTATTTTATTATGTAATAAGATAAACTTAGCTTCCTTATGATAATTCTCTGTTACGAAATGAATCACTTCATCAGTGGTATTCTCTTTTTCATTATAGAGATAGAGTATAAGCTGTGCTTTTTTTATTTTCTCTTTTGCTTTTTCTACTCCTATAGCTTCTATTTGGTCTTTCGTATCACGGATTCCTGCTGTATCTATAAATCGGAAAGTAAAACCATCTATATGAAGTGTTTCCTCAATGGTATCACGAGTAGTTCCAGCTATATCGGACACTATAGCACGTTCCTCATTGAGTAAAGTATTAAGCAGGGTTGATTTTCCTGCATTGGGTTTTCCTACGATAGCTACGGGAATTCCATTCTTAATAGCATTTCCTGCGGAGAAAGATTGTATAAGAGTTTGCAAAGTAGTTTTTATCCTTTTGAGTAGTTGTTCAAACTGACTTCTATCAGCAAACTCTACATCTTCTTCTGAGAAATCCAATTCCAATTCTATCAAGGAAGCAAAGTTAAGTAGTTCCTGTCGCAAATCTTCGATTTCAGAAGTAAAACCACCTCGCATTTGTTGCAAGGCTACTTGGTGAGAGGCTTTACTATCTGAGGCAATAAGGTCAGCCACTGCTTCGGCTTGGTTAAGAGCTAATTTTCCATTGAGGAAAGCTCGTTTGGTAAATTCACCAGCCTGGGCAAGCCTTGCACCATTTGCTAAACACAATTTTATTACTTCCTGAGTAATATAAGCACTTCCGTGACAAGAAAACTCTACTACGGGTTCGCCTGTATAAGATTTCTTTCCTTTGAAAATAGTTGCCAAACACTCATCAATTACTTGGTTTTCGCTTTTGATAGTTCCTAAATGAACAGTATGAGAAGGTGCCTCGGATAAAGGCTTTCCATTAAGTGTTTTGAATACTTTGTCAGCAAGTTCGATAGCTTCTTTTCCAGATAAACGTATTACCGAAATAGCTCCCACACCTGTAGCAGTAGCCAAAGCAACTATGGTGTCGTCAGTATAAGGTGTTTTTTTATTTTCCATAAGTGTAAAATTTATATTTTTAGAAAACTAAAGTTGCTCCGTGTAACCAATAAACTATTAATGCTATTACAAGTAAAAAACCTATATTATAAAGCCATTTTTCCGCCCATCTGTAGAAAAAACTATAAAATAAAAAGAATAATAAAGCTATAAACAAAGGAACCACTATAAGATTTATATAAAAATAGATCATCCAAGTATGGAAACTACTAAAATCAAAATAGTCCCAGTAGGGAAGGTATTCCATAATGATATAATAAAAATTGATAAGCAAAAGAATTAAACTTATAACAATGCCTACCGAGATACTTGGTTTCTTTTTCATAAACTAATGATAGTATAAAATATTATCTTTATAAATAAAGATAAATAGCAATTAGCAAAGTAATAACCAATCCTATTCTCGCCCATTTATAAAATAAACTATAAAATAGAAAGAATAAAAAGTTAACCCCAAGGATAAAATGGAATATATAGAATATAAAAAGATAAATAAAAAACTCTAAACTATTGTAATTAAGTTCAAAACCAGTTTTTTCTATATAATATAAAAACGAATAAACAATAGATAACACAGTAAGTGCTATGTTTATAATGATTCCTATTTTGATATTCGGTTTTTTCTTCATACAATTATTTTTTCATTGAATAGAATATAAAAATACCTTGTAAGGATAAGAATCCTACAAGGTATTTTTTCTTATCGCTTGTCCTCAATCCCGAATTCTCTCCATTGTGTTTGGGGAATATCAATCTTTATGAGTTTTTTTAGGAAAGTAACCTTATTCTCCACCTCAGAGATAGCTTTGTTAAGCTCTTCGGTTTTTGTTTTGAGGTCAGCTTTTAGCTTTTCTTGCTCACTATTGAGCGTTTCCATTTTCTTACGAAGCTCCTCGAGCTTGGTAACGTCTTCAGCCTTTATTCCCAAAGGCAATTTGTCATTACGACCCTTTAGCCCATCTATCATTACAGATGATTCAGCTAAGTTTGTTGAAAAATTTTTTCTCGGCATAAATTTACTTTTTATATATTAAACAATGAATGAAAAGAATTTATTTTAAAATAAAAATAAACTAGTATTCTCGAAAATCACGAATGAAATCACATAGAAAACCAATATACATACCACAAAAATAGTGCCAAAAATAATGAGTAACTTCTTTAATTCTCTATAATAAAAAATATAAATACTCAAAAAGAGAACTATTAATAGTAATGTATCGAGAATAGCACATTCAATTGAAAAAAATAAAAGTTCAGAAAAATCAATAAGCCACGAATTATAAATTATAAACAAAATAGAAGGAACATAAATCATATATAGAATAATTATACTACATAATACTATCCCTATTTTGTTTTTCTTATATATATAATACCCTAACAAATTCAATATAATGGAATAAACAAATAAATAAGAATAAATAATTGATGTAGATATAAATTTGTTATTCATACCTTTTCTTATGAAAATATATAAAATATAAATTGAAATCAATAGAAAAAGTACAGAAAATACTTTTATCATTATTCTAAAAAAATGAGGTTTTTTCATATTTTTTTATTTTTATGTAATTATACATATAGTTTATGTGATTTTATACCTTGTAAATGAATTACACAAGATGGTTATTTTATTTTACAAGAAGGAAAACAGATTACACAAGATGTGTTTTCCATTTTACAAGATAGAAAATGAATTATACAAGGTTGTTTATTCCATTAACAAGATAGTATTTTCTATATTTTTGTGTTTTTGGATATTTATGCTGAAAAATATACAAAAATAATGCAATATAATAAAATAACCAACCAATGATATTTCTTTACATAGGTAAGCATA
>NZ_CAURLX010000083.1:0-3333 GCF_963525585.1 uncultured Capnocytophaga sp.
CCACAAGAAGCCTTGCAATTATCCATTAGCTCCTTTTTATTAATTTCGATGTTAAGGCGTTCTTCATCAAAATAATCCTCAGCCCATTCTAAGAAAGTATTACCAATGATTGCCTTGAGATTATTTTTCTTGAGGTTATCTGAAGGGGCAAAATAGTGATTGTCCTGATTGGCTATATAAAATTGACAGCATCGCAACATAAAGTTATAGAATACGTTCCACTCTTGCGGGTTCCATTCCTTGTAGAATCTTTTTTTAAAATCATCATAAGGCTGGTATTCTCGCCCCATAGTCTTATTTATTTTATGGTAATAGCTGGAAAAGGTAACGAAAAACACACGTCGCAAGCCTGCTGAACTATCATCTTTAAGACCATAATTGAAAGTACCCATAATCTTAGGGCGTTCTTCAAAAGAAAAAAATCGTTCTTGCTGTACGTTCTTGGTATTCGGGGTAATTCCACGAGTGATAAGAGTATAAAAGGAGCGAAAATCTTGGTTTTGATTCACATCGTCGAACAAAATGGCATCGTGGTAGTCCTTCAAGCCACCAAAGATATGTTTGTCTTCCAAAATATCTTTTTTACCACTGTCTTGCGGGTGGAAAAACTTCGCTAACTGCTCTATTCCTTGAGCAAACATACTCTTTCCAGTCCCTCCGTTAGCCTCGTTGTTATCCTCCTTTACTTGGTCATCAGTAACATATATAAATACAGGGAAATTAACATCATTCCAACGGTGGAGCATATACCCTATAGCATAGCACTTGGACAAAAAATGTTGTTCTTGTGTGATATGTTCTTGCTCGCTAAGGTAAGGGGAATTTAACAAGTGTTCCACGCCCCAAGGCTTTCCCTCTTTTTGGTAGCTCTTATAATCATTTTCCCAATACACACGACTGGTATTAATAAGGTAATTGAGAAAATCACAATTATTGTAAGTGATTTTCACACGATTATTCCCTTTTTCGTCTTTGTAAGGCTCAAAAAAGGTCTCTTTAGACTTGGAAATACTACTTTTGATAATATTTTCCTTGAAAACATAGTTCTTAACATCTTTGTTATGCAGAAATTGCACACCATTAGCAGTTACTTTTACAGCTGTATTCTCAAAAAAGAATAGCTGGTAATCCTTATCATACTTGACTAAGTTAAAATCCTTAGCAGGCACCTTTTTTAGTTCTTTATCGCTAAACATATTGGAGCTTTTCATATAGTCAATAATTGTTTTAGTTGTTCCTTTTCTTACCAAAAAATCAATACAGAAGTCAGCCACTTGTGCCGAGGAAGGACACTCTAATATATAGCCTTTTTCCTTTAGTAATACCCCTTGATTTTCATTCGTACTGCTCCTTTCATTCTGTGAAATATATACGTGGAAGTAGTTCGCATTAAGAAAATAATGCAGGTTACTGACAGATATGCGATTCTGTTTTCTCTCATTAATTGTCATAAAGTTGAAGCTAACAGGTACAGCCAACATCTTTCGGAAAGTATCAGCAATAACCTCTTTAGAGGTTTCTTTATCAAAATAATTAACAAAGTCCCTAAAATCCTTGCCTTTGTCTCCTAAGTAGTACTTGGGAATGAATACGGTATCCAATTTCCAATAATGATGAGAATACTTGTAGGCAAACTCAATCCCAGGTGTATCTACATCAGGCAGGTTGATCAGGTGCTTACTGACCAGCTTTAGGAATTGGTAATCCTCTTGACTTATAATTTCTACCTCAGAATTTCCCCATACAGGGTAAAAATCATCTGAAAGGCTCGCTATCGTAAGTCCGTCCGAGCCACCCGAACAAATGATAACATACGGCAATAGGAGTTCGTCTAAGTTCTTTTGCAGTTGTTCCACAGCCTCTTTATCCTTTGCATTTTCGAGCATTTTCCTAAGATTGGTTATCTGTTCTATGGTTTCTTGACTCAATTCTTTTTTGATACGCTCCAGTCCGTGAAGATAGCGGGCAGGCTTCTTACCCAGGTAGCCGTGCTTGAAATTATATTTTTTTTCTGTGCCATCCTCAAGGGTAGTTTTTCCTTTCTTTTCCGCAGGACAATAGAGTTTTGCCCATTGGGTAATATCAGGAGAATAACAGAAAATTGGATAAAATTCTGTAGATTCGACCATCATTAGTTTGCCACTGGAGGTAATGCGTTCGTAGTAATCTACCTCATATACATTGAACTCTTTTAATAGCTCAGGTGTTACAAAACGGCTGTAGCTATTGTGGTTGGTGATAGTGTCCTTAGTTACTATATTGAAATAGTCATTAGGGAGGTCTCCTTGGTCCTTGAAAGTTTTATTTTTTGGTAGTGTAGCACGCCCACTTACAGGGATATGAAATTCATCATATAGCTGTACTAAGGCTTCGTGGTAGTCCCAGCCTGTTTGCTCCCTAACAATATTGATAGGAAAATGAGAATCTCCGCCAAAGTCCTTGATATACCAAATATTATCTTTGGACTTATATACGTGTGCAGAGGGATTTTTTTCATCACGATAACAAAAATTCTTATTAAGTACGAGGTTTGGTACATACTTTTTAAGAATATCCAAGCCGTTATCGGTATTATCATACAAATCACGTTCATTTCTCTTGTAATCCATAGTAACTTCTTTCTTGTTCCACAGCTAAAAAGAAAGCCGTGCCCATATTGCGCAAAGAACACGGCTATTCAGAAGCTATGGATTTAGTTTATTGCAAAATATATATCAACATCTATTAATATCTATCAATTGGTCTATAGGTTTTTTTAGAATATTCTCCAAAACTAACAATGTAGAATAATGAGTAAGAGAATCACTATTACGATATAATCTATCATAGATAGCTTTAGGTGTTACTCTAAGTTCTTCTGCTAACCTACCTACATATTTTTTCTTTATTTCTTCTTTTACATCTTTCTTTAAAAAGATTTCCATATTGGCACTTTTTTTGCGACTTATATTACAGACGCAAATTTACGAATAATATTTCAATTTGCAATGTAAAATATTATATTTTGTAATAAAATATCATTTTTAAATATATGTTATTGGAAATTAATTGTTTAATTTTGTTTGTTATGATTAGTAAAAAGAAAATATTAGAGAATATCTCAAAAATTCGTGTAAATAAGAAGATTTCACAGAAGAGTATTGCTGAATTTTTGGAAATAGAACAAGGTAGTTATAGTCTCTTAGAGAGAGGAAAGAGAGATTTAACTATTGACCGATTATTGCAAATAGCTATTTTCTTTAAAATGGATGTAGTTGATATTATAACGTATCCCAATAAGGAAACGTATAATAAAGAGAGTGAAGATGATATAAAGGCTATTTTGCAAATAGA
>NZ_CAURLX010000084.1:0-3191 GCF_963525585.1 uncultured Capnocytophaga sp.
CGGCGAATAAGGCAAAAGTAAGTCATCATACAGCACACGAAGAAAGGAAAATCAATATTTTGTAATTCCTTGATACATTCCTTTACTTCGTTAGTGAGTGGCTCACGTTTCTTTTGTACCTTGGGTTTTGATTTTATTCCCTCTGCTGGGTTTTGCTTGGCATATCCTTTGAGCTTTGCCCACTCAAAAAAGCCTTTCATATAGGCAAGGTAGTTATTATAGGTTCGTGGGCTATTTTTCTTATCGTAATAGATATAATCAAGGAAATTATTTACAAATAAGAAATCTATATTTAGGACGAACTTTATATCTAAATGTTTTTCCTTTATATAGGCACTAATATTGCTAAAAAAGGACTTCCACGAGCGCAAAGTGTCAGGGCGTTTTATGCCATCCGTTACTTCTTTTTCTAACTGCTTGAGGAATAAAGAAAAACTATCTTCTAAAGATTTATATTGGTTGCTTGGATTTTCATAGAAAGGCGACCAACCAGTCTCTAACTTCTGATTGATAGCAAGTATCATTTTCTTGGCATACTTACGCCTTTCCTGTACCGATTTCATTACAGGAACACGATTACGGAAACGGTCTAACTTCTCTGTAAGAGGATTTTTAGCATAGTACTCGATGTACCAAGACTTGTTGTCTCTTAGCTCAGCGGGCTTGTAGTCTATAAAAGCTATCCGCTTGGGTGCAATTTTGGTAGTTTTGTCCATTTTTTTTTATGCCAAATTCCTCAGATACATAAGAGAGGAGAACTTGGCACAAATTTGGCACTCAATTTTAAAGAATTTAAGCGCAACTAATTGAATATTAATTAGTTACGCTTATTTTGTAGCGGGAACTGGACTCGAACCAGTGACCTTCGGGTTATGAGCCCGACGAGCTACCTACTGCTCTATCCCGCGATTTCTGGGTGCAAAGGTATAACTTTTTTTCCAACTGACCAAATAATTTTATTCTTTTTTCATTTTTTGTTCTGATAATAACTTTGCGCTCTCCACTAATCGTACAAATTCCTTCCTATATCCCTCTTCATCTTTTCCTATCGCATTCTTACCTAGCTCTAATACCTGCTCATAAGAAGAGGCTCCCTTATCAGAAGATTCCCTTAATAATAACCCAAATTCTGCTACACTCATCGCAAAACGAAAATCCTCTGTCGCTTGTGTATATTCCTTAGGTGTATAGAATAGAGGCTCTGTTACTTCTACGCTCTGCCCTCCTTTTTCTTTGGGATCCTTATAGCGAATTTTTAAAAAAGCCATCTCATTACCTTTACCTTTTTCATTAAGCTGTTGTGTTTGGTAACGGAGCGACTGAGCAATCTCTCCTTGGGAAGGAATTACCTCATAAATAGCTGTAATCGTATGTCCTGAGCCTATTTCCCCTGCATCCTTTTTATCATCTATGAAATCTTCATTAGCAAGCATCCTATTTTCATA
The DNA here is from genome assembly GCF_963525585.1 of uncultured Capnocytophaga sp. Taxonomy (NCBI): domain Bacteria; kingdom Pseudomonadati; phylum Bacteroidota; class Flavobacteriia; order Flavobacteriales; family Flavobacteriaceae; genus Capnocytophaga; species uncultured Capnocytophaga sp. Next base: position 1,446 of record NZ_CAURLX010000084.1, read on the forward strand.
ACCGATTAATTTATAAGATTTTACATACTTAGGATTAAACTCCGCTTGTAACTTCACATCCTTAGCCACTGTAAAAAGTGTCCCTCCAAATTCATTAATGAGTACTTTCTTAGCCTCCATTATATTATCAATATAGGCATAATTCCCATTCCCACTATTGGCAAGTGTTTCTACCATATCATCGCGATAATTTCCCATTCCAAATCCTAATACAGTCAAATAGATGCCACTTTCTCTTTGTTTTTCAATGAATTCTTTCAGGTCATTAGGGTTATTGATTCCTATATTAAAATCACCATCGGTAGCCAGTATAATTCTATTATTCCCATTCTTTATAAAAGCTTCTTGAGCTTGCTTATAGGCAAGCTGGATTCCTTTTGATCCTGAGGTACCTCCTGAGGCTTCTAAGCCATCAAGTACTTTTTCTATTTGCTCACGTTCCCTAACTGAAGTAGGCTTAAGACCTACTGCTGTACCACTTGCATAGGTAACTATACTTACCTTATCCTCTGCCTTGAGCTTACCTAAGAGCATTTTCAAAGAAGATTTCAATAGCGGGAGCTTATTTTGGTCATACATTGAGCCTGAAACATCTATAAGGAATACTATATTCGAATTAGGAGCCTTAGAAAGATCTATCTTCTTAGCCTGTAAGCCTATTCTCAATAATAAGTGAGAAGAATCCCAAGGAGCCACAGACACCTCTGGGCTTACCTGTAATGGAGAACGTGTTTGAGAGGAGGGTGCTGGATAATCATAATCAAAATAATTGATCATCTCCTCTATTCTCACAGCGTCTTTAGGAGGAAGAGAACCATTGCTAATCATTCTTCGAATATTACTATAGGCTGCCCTATCTACATCCACAGAGAATGTAGAAACAGGCTGATTGGCGACTTCTACAAAAGTATTCTCGTGAATCTTTTGAAAAGTTTCGTTGCCTTGTGGTGATGCCATATAGGAATCATAAGCTACTTCTTCCATTGAAACAGAGAGTTTAGAGCTTAAGGGAGGATTATAGTGATTATTTCCACAACTTGCTAAGAACAAACACAGAAGGCTTGGGAATATATAGGTTCTCATCTGCATACAAAATTTTGATTATTTGTGACAAATGTACGAAAAAAATACATATTACCCAACCGTTAATATATTTTATACATTCTTTAATATTTTTGTTAATCAAAATTAGAAACAAGCACTTTCTTTTTCTCTATTTAAACTAACTATAAATTAGCTGAAAATACTTTTTTTAATTGTAAATAAAGAGAAAAAAACGTACATTTGTTGCAGATTTTAAACACACTCTAACGGATTCAAAAACAGAATTATTTTTTAAAAATATGCAAATATTCAAAACATCAGTAGCAAGAAAAGTGGCGATGGCATTATCGGCATTTTTCCTCATTATTTTCCTAGTGATTCACTTAGCGGTGAACTTTATGTCAGTGCTAAGTCCGAGTACGTTCAATATGCTCTCCCATTTTATGGGAACCAACCCCTTAATTCAGTTTGCTATGCAACCTGTTCTCTTAGTTGGGGTTATCTTCCACTTCGTAATGGGCTTTATTCTAGAGCTTCAGAACAAAAGAGCAAGAGGAAGCCAACCTTATTACAGTTACAATGGAGCTGCCAATGCCTCTTGGATGTCTCGTAATATGATTATTACAGGGGTAGTTGTTCTAGGATTTTTAGCCCTACACTTGTTTGACTTTTGGGCACCTGAGATGAACTACAAGTATATAG
>NZ_CAURLX010000085.1:0-3133 GCF_963525585.1 uncultured Capnocytophaga sp.
TGCGGGTGCAAAGGTACAACCTTTTTTTCATTCTACCAAATGTTTTTAAAAAAAATTTTTCTTCTTTTTTTAAAGTCATTCAGTTTTTCAAAGAACGCCCCTCTTATTGAAAGCGGGTGCAAAAGTACAACCTTTTTTTCATTCCACCAAATGTTTTTAAAAAAATTTTTTAATCATCTGGCTTTTCAAAGAACTGCTCCCTTATCGAAAGCGGGTGCAAAAGTAATACCTTTTACCCATTCTACCAAATATTTTTACAACTTTTTTTTAATTATTTTGTAATTTGTTGATTGTCAGGATGATTTTTAAGCATTTTTTGCAGTGTAAAGACTTTTAAAAAGCGTTGTAACGCCTCTTATGGGTTTTTTTTACATCCCTATTTATCGCAAGATTGTAGTTTAATTCTTGAATTAAAAAACAAAACTTACATTGGCAAGGTTTCTATCTCCTACAAAATTACCTCATCCAGCATTTTTTCATCCTCTCTTTCGAACACCTTAAATAAAAAATCGTATATTTGCCTTTTCAAATTATTATCTCATTATGTCTTTAACTGCTATATCCCCCATTGATGGGCGTTATGCTTCTAAAACAAGCCCACTACAGGCTTATTTCTCTGAACAAGCCCTTATCCAATACCGATTACGTATTGAAGTAGAGTATTTTATTGCTTTATGTGAGATTCCTTTACCTGAACTTTCTAGTTTTGATAAGGCTCTCTTTACTTCTTTACGAGACCTATATAGGAATTTCTCTCCTGAGGACGCACTCTCTATTAAGAAAATCGAGCAAACCACAAATCACGATGTAAAAGCAGTAGAATACTTCCTTAAGCAACAGTTTGACCGTCTGGGCTTAGAGTCTTACAAGGAATTCATCCATTTTGGTCTTACCTCACAGGATATAAATAATACTTCTATTCCTCTCTCTATCAAGGAGGCCGTTCTAGAAGTATATCTCCCTAAGATAGAAGAACTTACCCAGAAAATGGAGCAACTTTCCCTTGAGTGGAAAGAAATTCCTTTACTGGCTCGTACCCACGGACAACCAGCCTCCCCTACCCTCCTAGGAAAAGAAATAAAGGTGTTTTCTACCCGTATCAGAGAACAATTAGCCTATCTTTCCTCTATAAAATATGCTGCGAAGTTCGGGGGAGCCACAGGGAATTACAACGCTCATACGGTAGCTTATCCATCTGTTCAGTGGAAGAACTTTGGAACTCATTTCGTTACAGAGGTATTAGGACTTTACCATTCCTTCCCAACCACCCAAATAGAACACTATGATCACCTAGCAGCTCTCTTTGACCTTCTCAAGCGTATCAATACAATTCTTATTGATTTTGACAGAGATATCTGGACTTATATCTCAATGGATTACTTTAAGCAACAAATCAAAGCTGGGGAAGTGGGCTCTTCAGCTATGCCTCATAAGGTGAATCCTATTGATTTCGAGAATTCTGAAGGAAATCTGGGCATTGCCAATGCGCTTCTTGAACATCTTTCCGCAAAGCTCCCTATCTCCCGACTACAGCGTGACCTTACCGATAGCACTGTATTACGTAATGTAGGGGTACCTTTCGCCCATACCCTTATCGCCATAGAAGCTACCTTAAAAGGTCTTAATAAACTAATTCTCAATGAAGAAAAAATCAAATGGGATTTACAAGAAAACTGGGCTGTGGTAGCCGAAGCTATACAAACTATCCTCCGAAAGGAAGGCTATCCTAATCCTTATGAGGCTCTTAAGGGACTTACTCGAACTAATAAGAAGATAAACCAAGAAGCCATCCACGACTTTATTGATACCCTTTCTGTGTCAGAGACTCTAAAAGCTACCCTAAAGGCCATCACTCCTGAGAATTATACTGGGGGAGATTATCTTTCCTATGAATAAGATAATGAAAGAGGAAGATATTATTGCCCTACTAGCCCTACAACATACGCCTAATATAGGGGCGATCACCGCCAAAAAGCTCATTGCTCACTGCGGGAGCCCCTCGGCTATCTACACGGAGAAAAAACATAAAATAGCCCATATTGAACGTATCGGGAGTGCTACCTTACAGCACCTATTTGACCCTATCCATCGCAAGGAAGCGGAAAAAGAATGGCTATATATACAAGAACATCGGGTGAAATACCTCACCTATTTTGATGAGGACTACCCGACGAACCTCAAGAATATTATTGATGCTCCGATTCTCTTTTTCTTCGAAGGTGATATTAATCTTAAGAATAAGAAAACCCTGAGTATTGTAGGGACAAGGGATATGACCCTACAAGGAGGAGCTTTCTGCCAGAAATTTGTAGAGGAACTCTCTGCCCTATCGGATCTGGTTATTATCAGTGGATTCGCTTATGGGGTAGATATTGCTGCACATAAGGCTGCTATGGAGAATGGATTACAGACTATCGCCTGCCTAGCTCATGGGCTGGATATGCTCTACCCTTCGGCTCATAAAAAATATCGGAATCAATTGTTAGAAAATGGTGGTTTTATTACCGAATTTTGGCATAAGAGTACCTTTGACCGAAAGAATTTCCTAAGTAGGAACCGTATTATTGCTGGGCTTTCGGATGCCACCGTCGTGATTGAGTCTGCTCGAAAAGGAGGAAGCCTCGTTACAGCGGACTTAGCTTTTTCGTATGATCGTGAAGTTTTTGCCATTCCAGGACGCCCAGATGACCCTTATAGCCAAGGATGTAACTTCCTGATAAAAAACGACAAAGCTAGACTGATTACTTCAGCTGCAGACCTTATCTACTATATGGGTTGGGAGGTAAGCTCCATTGCTAGTAAGGAAGTTGCGACTCCTATTTTTGTAGAACTCTCCCCTGAAGAAGAGAAAATTGTTCAAGTACTCAAGACACAAGAGAAACTATCCTTGGATGATCTTGCTCGTGCCTGCGAGCTCCCTATACACAAGCTTTCCAACCTACTTTTCCAAATGGAAATGAAAGGCGTTATCCGCCCCCTCCCCGGCAAGATTTTTTCATTAGCCGCTATTTTATAGTTTTTATCTATAGATATATAGAAAGAAACAATATAAAAATATTGCTATTGGAAATATTTGCCGTACCTTTGCACCCGAAAACAAAGGGGAAATAAATTGTTTTTCATATATTAGATT
>NZ_CAURLX010000086.1:0-3002 GCF_963525585.1 uncultured Capnocytophaga sp.
ATGAAATTCCAATTAGTATCCGATTTTAAACCTATGGGCGACCAGCCTACTGCTATTGCCTCTTTGGTCAATGGTATCAATGATCAAGAAAAATACCAAACGCTCTTAGGGGTTACCGGCTCTGGGAAGACTTTTACCATAGCCAATGTAGTGGAGCAGGTGCAGGTGCCTACTTTGGTTTTAGCTCATAACAAAACCCTTGCGGCTCAGCTCTATAATGAGTTCAAGGCTTTCTTCCCCAATAATGCAGTAGAGTACTTCGTATCCTATTATGACTACTACCAACCAGAAGCATATATCCCTGTTACTGGGGTGTATATAGAGAAAGATTTGTCTATCAATGAGGATATTGAGCGAATGCGCCTTAGTACTACCTCTGCCCTACTCTCTGGCCGTCGCGATGTGCTCGTGGTAGCTTCTGTGTCCTGCCTGTATGGTATCGGAAACCCCTTGGAGTTCCAGAAGAATGTCATCTCTATAGAGGAAGGGCAAACGCTCACCCGTACCAAGTTTATGCACCAACTCGTACAGAGCCTCTATGCGCGCACTACGGCCGACTTCCTTCACGGAAACTTTAGAGTAAAGGGGGATGTTATCGATGTCTTCCCTGGGTATAGCGAAACACCTATTCGGGTACATTTCTTCGGGAATGAAATCGAACTGATAGAATCCTTTGACCGCGAGACAAATAAGACCATAGAACGCTTGGACAAGCTCAATATCTATCCTGCCAATATGTTTGTTACCTCTCCCGATGTGTTGCAGGCCGCTATCCGTGATATTCAAGATGACTTAGTCAAGCAAATAGAGTTCTTCCAATCGGTAGGGAAAACTCTGGAAGCAAAGCGTTTGGAAGAGCGTACCAATTTTGACCTAGAGATGATACGTGAGCTCGGCTACTGCTCTGGGATAGAAAACTATTCGCGCTACTTGGACAGACGCCCACCAGGGAGTCGCCCTTTCTGCCTAATAGACTATTTCCCTAAGGACTTCCTTATGGTGATAGATGAGAGCCACGCTACCGTTCCCCAAGTACGCGCTATGTACGGAGGGGATAGAAGTAGAAAAGAAAACTTGGTAGAGTATGGTTTCCGCCTTCCTGCTGCGATGGACAACCGCCCGCTTAAGTTTGAAGAGTTCGAAGCGCTACAGAATCAGGTGATCTATGTGAGTGCTACCCCCGCAGACTACGAATTGCAGAAGTGCGGAGGCGTATATGTGGAACAGGTCATTCGCCCTACTGGTTTGCTCGACCCTAAGATAGAGGTACGTCCTAGCAAAAACCAAATAGATGACCTCTTGGAAGAAATACAGAAGTGTGTAGAGGAAGACCAACGTGTACTGGTAACCACCCTTACCAAGCGTATGGCAGAGGAGCTGACTAAGTATCTGACCAAGATGGAGGTACGTTGCCGCTATGTACATAGTGACGTAGATACGCTGGAGCGTATTGAGATTATGCAAGACCTTAGAAAAGGGCTTTTTGATGTACTTATAGGAGTGAACCTACTCAGGGAAGGATTAGACCTCCCAGAAGTATCCTTGGTAGCTATCTTGGATGCTGATAAGGAGGGCTTTTTGCGCTCGGCTCGTTCTATGACACAAACGGTAGGACGCGCTGCCCGTAATATAGACGGACGTGCGATTATGTATGCTGACAAAATTACCGATAGTATGCGCGTAACCATTGAGGAAACTGCCTACCGAAGGGAAAAGCAGATGAACTATAACCTTACCCACGGCATCACACCTCAGCCTCTGCATAAAAAGATTGAAAATGCGCTAAGCAAAAGCCCCATTACAGAATTTCATTACGAGAATACCCCGAAAAAGAAAGAACACTCCCCTACCAAACCTATGAGCAGAGGAGAACTCGAGAAAGAAATACAACAAACTCGCAAGCTGATGGAAGCTGCTTCCAAAGAATTGGACTTCATTCAGGCAGCACACTATCGAGACCTACTCAAGGAACTTCAGGAAAAGCTTCAAGAAAGCTCCTTATAGGCATTGTGTATCAGCAAATAATCGGCAAGCACCAAGGCAGACATCGCCTCTACGATGGGTACCGCACGAGGTACTACACAGGGGTCGTGTCTGCCTTTTCCTTGGAACTGCACTACCTCCCCTGCCCTATTGATCGTCTCTTGCTCTTGCATAAGGGTTGCTACCGGCTTGAAGGCTACACGGAAATAGATATCCATCCCATTGGAAATCCCCCCTTGTATGCCCCCTGAGTAGTTAGTACGAGTCGTGCCATCAGGTAGGAATATATCATTATTTTGGCTACCTCTTTTTCTAGTAGAGGCGAATCCCCCTCCGTACTCAAATCCTTTTACAGCATTGATAGAAAGTATTGCTTTTCCTAACTCAGCGTGCAGGCGATCGAAAACAGGTTCACCCAGTCCCACAGGAACGCCTTGTATGACACAAGAAACAATCCCTCCTACGGTATCTCCGTCCTTGCGTACCTCTTTGATATAGGCTTCCATTTGTTCAGCTAATATAGGATCTGGACAGCGTACAGGATTTTTTTCTATTTGGGAAAAATCAAGCAGACCATAATCCTCTTCAGGTAATGATAACTCCCCTACAGCTGATACATAGGCTGTAATTTTTATTCCTTTTAGGAATTGCTTGGCGATAGCTCCCGCTACTACGCGAACGGCTGTTTCCCGTGCAGAACTACGTCCGCCTCCACGATGGTCACGCAAGCCATATTTCTGCTCATATACATAATCCGCGTGAGAGGGACGATATAGCTCCCTCAAGTGGTCATAGTCCTGAGAATGTTGTTGGGTATTGGCTATGATGAACCCAATAGGTACCCCTGTGGTCTTTCCCTCAAAGATACCCGAAAGAAACTGTACCTTATCAGCTTCCTTGCGTTGGGTTACGATAGCTGACTGCCCAGGCCGACGCCTATCAAGTTCCCTTTGTATTTCCTCGAAGTCCAATGCGATTCCCGCAGGGCAACCATCAATCACGCCACCTATAGCCTCTCC
>NZ_CAURLX010000087.1:0-2899 GCF_963525585.1 uncultured Capnocytophaga sp.
ACCCTAAAAAGGGTCTTTTTATTGTTTGGGCTTAACTCCGCTAAATTATCATTTAGCAAAAAGTCGTTCATTTGCAGATTAAATTTTATCTAAGAATGAAAGAACTTTTTAAACAAAAAATCCTTAATGAGATGAGTAATAGCCTAAATTTTCAGCAGATGAAATTATTAGAGACTGTTTTAGAACAAAATATTAAAAATCTTACTATAGACCTGTTATCAGAGAAAATGCCGAACGAAAAACCTATCAGTTTGCTTCATTCTTTTCTGTCTGCAAAGAAAATAGAAGGTTGCTCAGAAAAATCGTTAAAATATTATTTTTCAACTATTCAAGCTCTTCTCAATAAACTAAACAAAAATATTAGTGACATTTCTACAAATGATTTAAGACTTTACCTTTCTGATTATCAGGAAAAAAATGATTCAAGCAAAGTAACTATTGATAATATTAGAAGAATCTTTTCCAGTTTTTTCTCGTGGCTAGAAGATGAAGATTATATATTAAAATCTCCTGTACGAAGAATACATAAAGTGAAAACAGCCAAAACCATAAAAGAAATTCTAACCGATGAAGAAATTGAAAAACTAAGAGATAACACTAATAATATCAGAGATTTAGCTATTGTAGAAATTCTTTCTTCCACAGGAATGCGAGTAGGTGAATTAGTAAAAATAAACACAAAAGACATTGATTTCCAAGAGCGTTCTTGCATTGTTACAGGGAAAGGAAATAAACAAAGGGAAGTTTATTTTGATGCTCGAACAAAAATTCATCTCTTAGAATATATTAATAGTAGAAAAGACACTGAAGAAGCTTTATTTGTTTCTTTTTCTAAACCTAATAAACGACTAACTATCAATAGCATAGAGAGTATTTTACGAAATTTAGGCAAGAAATGTAATATCAATAAAGTTCACCCGCATAAATTTAGGCGCACTCTTGCTACAATGGCTATTGATAAAGGGATGCCCATAGAGCAAGTACAAAAACTACTAGGACACACCAAAATAGATACTACGATGCATTACGCAATGGTCAATCAAATCAATGTAAAAATGGCTCATCGTAAATTTATTAGTTGATTTTTCCTATTCAATATTTCTTATTGCAATTTTTGGAATAAAATTTCAATAATAATTTTCTTATTGAAAAAAATCAAAAAAAATTTCAATAACAGTTTTTTTATTGTAATTTTGCCCCAAAAATAAGCTATGGAAAATTTTCAATCAGGACAATATATAAATCAAGGTTATTATAAAAGCTTCCAGCCAAACTTTATTGATAGAGAATGGAAAGTTTTGGATATGAGTATTTTACAACTTCTCAGTAAAGCAGATAGACATCTGGGAAGATTGGATATGTATTCACAATATGTTAATATTGAGCTGTTTATAAAAATGCATATCGCCAAAGAAGCTACACAATCTTCTAAAATAGAAGGTACACAAACTAATATAGAAGAGGCTTTTTTGAAAAAAGAGGAAATCAATTTTGAAAAAAGAAATGATTGGGAGGAAGTTCAAAATTACATTTCAGCAATGAATGAAGCTGTGAAATTATTGCATACACTTCCCTTTTCATCTCGATTGATTAAACAAACTCACAAAATATTGTTACAAGGTGTTCGTGGAGAACACAAATTACCTGGGGAATATCGTACCAGCCAAAACTGGATTGGAGGTGCTTCTATTTCTGATGCCGTATTTATCCCCCCTGTTCATACTAGTTTGAACGAGTTGATGTCGGATTTAGAAAAATTTGCTAATGACGAGTTAAACCCATTGCCTGATTTACTAAGAATAGCTATTATTCATTATCAATTTGAAACTATACACCCTTTTTTAGATGGAAATGGGCGTGTGGGGAGGCTTCTTATTACCTTATATTTAGTAGATAAAGGCATCTTAAAACAACCGATTCTCTATCTTTCAGACTTTTTTGAAAAACATAGAACACTTTATTATGATAATCTGATGCGAGTGAGAACTCACAATGATTTAGCACAATGGTTGAGATTTTTCTTGACGGGTGTTATTGAAACTTCACAAAAAGGAGTAGAAACTTTTGATGGAATTTTGCAACTTCAAAAAAATGTAGAGTTGAAAATCAAAGAATTAGGCTCTAAGAGTAAAGATGCAAGTAAAGTACTAGAATATCTTTATCATAACCCAATCATAGATGCTCCAAAAGTAGAAGAAATCACAGGAAAAACCCTTCGCACGGCGTATAGTCTCATTACAGAATTAGAAAAATTAGAAATTCTTAGAGAAATTACTGGAGCTTCTCGTGGCAAACTATATGCTTTTGAAGATTATATCAACCTATTTAATTAATTGATGATGGAGAAAATAAGATTAGGAGATTTAGTAAATACTTCATCAGGAGCTACTCCTTTGAGTTCAAATAAAGAATATTATGAAAATGGTGATATACCTTGGATAAATAGTGGTGAAGTTGGACAATATAAAATAAACTTTGCTGAAAAATTTATTACAAAAGAGGGATTTGAAAAATCTAACACTAAAATTTTTCCAAAGGATACTATTTTAGTTGCAATGTATGGAGCTACAGCTGGAAAAACAAGTATTTTGAATATTAATGCTTGTACCAATCAGGCTGTTTGTGCTATCTTACCTAGTGAAAATGTAAATAATATTTTTCTAAAATACAAATTAGATAGTATTTATGATTATTTAGTACAAATTAGTAGTGGTTCTGCAAGAGATAATCTATCACAAAAAGTAATTCAAGATTTAGAAATCAATCTCCCCCTCCTTGAAACCCAGCAAAAAATTGCTAAAATTCTCTCAGATATTGACGATAAAATAGAAGTTCTACATCAAATAAATGATAATTTAGCGGAGTTAAGCCCAAACAATAAAAAGACCCTTTTTAGGGT
>NZ_CAURLX010000088.1:0-2755 GCF_963525585.1 uncultured Capnocytophaga sp.
TATATTTGATTGAATTCCAAACAATTAAATATAATGAACAACTTGGAGCAAAGTTACAAAAAAATTCTTGAAGTATTATCAAAATTCTTTGGAAAGAAACTTCAAAATTATCAAAGAAGAAAACCTAAAATGTCTGATTTAGAAGTAGTTAGTTTAGCTCTAACCGCTGAATACTTGAGTATAGACTCTGAGTGTCAGTTGTTTAGAAAAATACCTGAATCTATCAAAAGTAAAATTGAAAGAAGTGTTTTTAATCGTAGGAGAACAAAATTATTCCCTTATATAGAGCAAATTAGGACTAAAATTGCACAACATTTTAACGAATTTGAAGATGTTTTTATGGTAGATAGTATGCCTCTGAAAGTCTGTGAAAACTCAAGAGCAAATCGCTCACATATATTGTAAGGAGTTTGATTATTCAAGCCCTGATTTTGGCTATTGTGCTTCTCAAAAGCTATATTATTATGGATATAAGTTACACGCTATCTGTTCTTTAAATGGAATTTTTTAGTCTATCGATATGAGTCCTGCTTCGGTTCACGATATCCGATATCTTAATGATGTGAAAGAACAATTGTCAGACTGTACTTTGATAGGGGATAAAGGTTATCTCTCAGCAGAAGTACAAATAGATTTGTTCAACTATGCTAATATTCAATTAGATACACCTAAAAGGACTAATCAAAAAGACTACAAACCTCAATTTAGGCTCTTTAGAAAAAAACGAAAACGAATAGAGACTTTATTTTCCCAACTGTGTGATCAATTTATGATAAAACGTAATTATGCAAAATCATTTGAAGGTTTTAAAACACGGATATTCAGTAAGATAACATCTTTAACATTGATACAATACATCAATAAGTTTATATTAAATAGAGAAACTCACAATCTAAAAGCCTCTATTATTTAAAATGCACAACGGGTTCTTATAACACTCTTAAAGAAAAAAATCGCCCGTGTGGGGGTGAGTCACCCCTGACAATTTTTTAACCCTCAAAAGAAAAAAATTGCCCGTGTGGCTTCACACCGGCTTCGCACCTCGCACCCTCCTTGAATACCAATATAATACGACTTTAACGCTCTATTAACTACACAAAAAGCGGTTTTTTCTTGTTTTTGCCGAGGGAATGTCGTACCTTTGCCTTGTGGAAGTCCAGAAAGCTGACTGCCTGATATTGAGGTATTCAGCTGAAAAGATGCCCGCAATACCATACACTATAACCTAACTATAACTATAAATTCACTTATTATCTATGTTGGTCTTAACGCCCTACTGGCTCTCTAAAGTGCTGAGAGCCATTGACTCTGCTATTGCTTCAGTAGATCAAGAATTCTTACGCCCCTATGAGGCAGCGCCCTTTTACCCTCGAGAAATCTACAGTGAGGACGAGCGCATATACATCCGATTCCTTGCCTATCCTAATTATGAAATCTGGCCTAATAAGCGTGTAGTAACCTCCTTTGAGGCGGACTACATACGCATCTATATCGATGGAAATGAACGTGATTGGTCGGCTTTTCGTAAGTCGGTGTATTATAAAATACAACAGTTTGTTCGCAATGCGTATACTTTTGATGACTAATTTCCCCTGACAATTATTTTTATTTATAGAAAGCAAAAAAACGCCTGTACGGGAGGCGGGTCGCCCCTGACAAATATTTTTTAACCTCAAAAAGAAAGAAAATGTCGGTGCGACTCGCACCTGCTGGCGCAAGCTTGTAGCTTGTGCCCCTTATGGTAGAGCTTTAAGCTCTCTTCTATATAAGCACGAGCAGAATGCTCGCGGGGGCGGGTCGCCCCTGACAATTATTATTAGCAAAAAAAAATGCCCGTACGGGAGGCGACTCGCCCTTAAAGAAAAAAATCGCCCGTGTGGCTTCGCACTTTATGAAAAAAGAAACTTTTATATTTTACAAAGACTGGGCAAACGTCCTTAACGACCTGCCCGATACCATACAGCTGGAAATCTACCAAGCTATCACCGCCTATGCCTTTGGCACCGCCCCTAAGGAACTCTCCCCGCTGGCGAGTGTCGCCTTTGCCTTTATCAAGCAGACCATCGACCGAGATATAGAAAAATACCTCTCGGTATCCCAAGCCCGTAGCCAAGCCGGAAAAAAAGGAGGCAGACCCTTGAAAAACAAAAACTTACAAGAGGACAAAAAGTCCCTTCCGAAGAAGGCTAACCACTCCGCCCCGAAGGATACACCCCAAGAGAGCTCCCGTATAAAAGAAGAGAGACTTGCTCAGGGGAAAGAAAATTTTTCTGCAAAAGACGAGGAGAGAGCGTTTTTTTCTGGAGACAATGCCGTCCCTCAAGATAGGGAAAGCACTGCTACAGGAGGCTTTACACCCCCTACTATCGCCGAGATAGAAGCCTACTGCCGAGAGCGGGGCAATGGCATCTCTGGGGCGCTCTTCTATGAGTTCTATAGCGCTAGAGACTGGCAGATGGGCTCCCAGCCTATGAAAAACTGGAAGGCTGCCGTTCATTCGTGGGAACAGCGAGAGGCTCAAGAAGCGCAGAAGCGCCCTAAAAACTGGAAAAACTCAGTGTTTCAAGCTGGCTATGCTTCTGCTGGAGGCAATGGGAATTTCACCCGTCAGAACGCTCGTCACGAGCCTTATGTATGCGGGCGACAGACCGCCTCGGATATCCTCGCTAACCTGCAAGGCTGGTAATTTTTTTATTCCTAGGAGGCGACTCGGTGCGAACCGCACAGGTAATTATTCTTATCACCCCAAAAAGAA
>NZ_CAURLX010000089.1:0-2543 GCF_963525585.1 uncultured Capnocytophaga sp.
CTTGAATTTTTCGAATGAGATGTGAAATCTGTTCATAACTTTACTTTTTTAAATTATTTTGATGTGTTATTACCTAATTTGGTACTGCCTATGCTTTATTTTGCATTGCCCATACTTAATATTCGGTCGCCTGAGCTTAATATTGTAGTGCCTACACTTTATTTTGTATTGCCTGAACACAATATTAAGTTGCCTGTGATTGATATTGAGTTATTACCAAATAAAAATATTACTCAAATAAACAATCCACTATTTTTGGCAGATCGTTATACAAGTTCCGTTATAGGGTTGGTGGGGTATATTGAGTTTATTCTGAAAACTTATGCACATTAATCAATGATTTTCTCTTCTGTTAACTTTTCTTCAGAATCAGCACTTTCAATGGGAATAATAAGCTCTCCATTTTCAAATGAATCATCTTCAAATTGAGTAACTATCCAACGAAATTGTCTTTTTCCGTTTATATCTATTTCTATTGCTTTTAGAAAAGCTCCTGTAGTGAATATTTCCATCTTAATTATTTATGGGTTCCTTCTTCAAGAATTTGAATATTGGTATTAAATAGCTTGGGTTGGTTATAAGGAGCTATGCGATTATTAGCAAGTGTTATATATTCTTGTGAAATATCAAAACCTATGTATTTTCTATCAGCTTTTAGAGCTGAAATTGCCGTTGTTCCACTTCCTATAAAAGGATCTAATATAATATCCCCTACAAATGAATAAAGTTGAATTAGTCGAAAAGGTAACTCTTCAGGGAAAGGTGCAGGGTGTCCTATTTTTTTAGCACTTACCGCATTCATTGTCCAAATAGATTTTGTCCATTCCATAAATTGTTCTTTAGAAATAGTATTTTCCTTTTTACCTTTTTCACGTTTGTAATCTCCTTTTGAGAATACTAAAATATATTCGTGAATATCTCTTAAAGTAGGGTTTGCTGCACTCTGCCAACTTCCCCAAGCGGTCGATGGGCTAGCACTTGCAGCTTTATTCCAAATAATTTCACCTCGCATATTAAAGCCTATTTCTATCATCATTTTTGAAATATAATCAGATAAAGGAATATAGGGCTTTCTTCCTAAATTAGCCACATTAATACAAGCTCTACCTCCATTAACTAATACGCGATAAGTTTCGGTAAATACATTTTTAAGCAAACTTAAATATTCGCTTAATGAGAGGTCATCATCATATTCTTTTGATACATTATAAGGAGGGGAAGTTATCATTAAATGTACTGAATTATTAGGAATACTACTCATATTCTCTGAACTACCTAAAATAATAGTATTTTCCAAATAGTCAGGAAAAATATTCTCATTTTTATCAAGTACTTTTTTTTCCTCTAACTCTTTATATAATTTAGAATCATAAAACTTTGTGCTGTCGTGATTTATTCTTCCACTTGTTCCAAAAGTACTTGTTTGAGTTCCGTTCTGTTTTTTCATATTTTTATTTTTGGATAAGTGATAAGAATTTTTCGGCTTTAAGTATATCAGAATTTTCTTTGTTAGCTATAGTGATTATTTCTCCTAGTTTAGCCTTTGATAACATTGAAGAGAAATAATTCATATCATTTTTTGTAAGTCCTTTACAGAAGCTAGAAAGTTCTTCATAAGAGAAAAATGTTTGAAATCCTTTTTCAGGTGAATTTTTCAAAAAATCACCTTTTATATTTGGATTTAATGAAATAAATCCTTGAACTACTCCAGATTTTTTTAAAAAATCTACTTTTTTAATGTAACTTTGTGTAATTGGAGAGTTACCTATAATCAAAATAGGTATTTTTGTAGAAGCTATTCCCGAAACTCTAATATTTATAGATTTCCCAATAGCTTTTAACATACTGTCAGAACGTAGTAGAGAAGGATTTCCCTGATGTGTGTGATAATCTCCTATACAAATTATATCATCAATATTTTTATATTGATAATTAGAGACTACACTCATTTTTATTTCACAAATGAGTTTTATATTTTCTGCTTTTTGCTGTACTTCATTTGTTGTACAGAAAGCTAAATCTGCACTAGTTTGTCTTGATAGCCCTAATTCCTCACAAACTACACTATTTACTGCATATAAGTTTAAACTTTCTGCTATAGGAGCAAAAAAATCTCTAGCCCATTTCTCAGTAAAATTCCCTATTAAAGCATTTCTGCTTTGTAAGGCTTTCCCTTCTGCACTTTCTCCTTTAGGAGCATAAGCATATTTACCTGATTTTAAACTATAAAAGAGTTGTTCAGGAGAAGCAAAACTTTTCAAAGCTTCTTTGAAAAACTGTATTTCTAGTTCATTTTTCCAAAAATCCATTTTTGTCTTTATTTTAATTTGTTTGTTAAAATTACCCTTGTATCTGAATTTATAATTCAGTTATAGTTAAAACACTCTGGCAAAGCTCTTCTAATCTCCTTTTATACAACGAACTTTGCCAAAGTGCTGTGATTAACCATTCATCATTAACCGTTAATCATTGTTTGTACATCTTTTCTCTCAATTCCTGAATATTTTTGTCGTCCATATACTCATCAAAGGTCATATAGCGGT